>CAXUIE010000069.1:0-12716 GCA_964250825.1 uncultured Acidisphaera sp.
CGCGTTCGTTTGCGCGCCCACGGCGCTCGCCGCGGAAAGCCGCGCGCGGCTGGTCGCCCGCTACGGCGACGCCTCCTTGGAGGAAGCCGAATGCGTCGTGGCGCTGGGCGGCGACGGCTTCATGTTGGAAACCTTGCACAAAGTCCTCGGCCGGCCGGTGCCGGTGTACGGCATGAATTGCGGCTCTGTTGGCTTTCTCATGAACAACTTCGACGAGGACCATCTCGCCGAGCGCTTGAGCCACGCCCAGGCCGCCGTCCTGCTCCCGTTGCGCATGGAAGTGCGCACGGTCGACGGCGGATACGAGTGCGCGCTTGCGCTCAACGAAGTGAGCCTGCTCCGGCAGCTCCGGCAGGCGGCGAAGATCCGCATCGTCATTGATGGCCGGGTGCGGCTTGCCGAGCTCATCTGCGACGGCATTTTGGTTTCGACCCCGGCCGGGTCGAGCGCCTACAACCTATCGGCGCACGGCCCGATCGTGCCCTTGTCGGCCAACCTGCTTCCGCTCACGCCGATCAGCGCCTTCCGACCCCGGCGCTGGCGGGGCGCGTTGCTGCCGAGCTCGGCCGAGGTGCTGTTCGAGGTGCTGGAAACCGAGAAGCGCCCGGTCGCGGCGGTGGCCGATTTCACCGAAGTGCGCGACGTGCTTTCCGTATCCGTCAAGGAGGACCGCTCGGTCGAGGTCACGGTGCTGTTCGACCCCGACCAGGGATTGTCCGAGCGGATCATCGCCGAGCAGTTTACCGTCTGACATGCCGCCGGCCGTGGTCATCGCCGGGCGGCCGAACGTCGGCAAGTCCACCTTGTTCAACCGGCTGGCCGGCCGCCGGTCCGCCCTGGTGTCGGACGTGCCGGGCGTCACCCGCGACCGCAAGGAAGCCGAAGCGGAGCTGCGTGGCCGGCGGGTGCGCTTGATGGACACCGCCGGATGGGAGGAATCCGCCCCTGAAACCTTGCCCGGCCGGATGCGCGCCTCCTCTGCGGCGGCGGTGACAGAGGCCGACCTCGTGTTGCTGGTGATCGACGCGCGCGCCGGGATCACCGTGGCCGATGAGGACTTCGCCCGCTGGCTCCGTCGGCAGGGCCGCCCCGTGCTGCTGGTCGCGAACAAGGCGGAAGGCCGGTCCGGCAACGCCGCCGTGCTGGACGCGTACGCGCTCGGGCTTGGCGAGCCCGTCGCCGTCTCGGCCGAGCATGGCGAGGGCTTGGCCGACCTGATGTGGCAGATCGCGGACTTGCTGCCGCCCGAGCCCGAGGACACCGAGGCCGAAGCCGACCGGCCGCTGAAGCTCGCCGTGGTCGGCCGGCCCAACGCGGGCAAGAGCACCCTGGTCAACCGGCTGTTCGGCGCGGAGCGGATGATCACCGGCCCCGAGCCCGGCCTGACGCGCGACGCCGTCGCCGTGCGGATGACCGACGAGGCGGGCGCGATCGAGCTGGTGGATACCGCCGGGCTGCGCCGCCGGGCGCGAATCGAGGCGGCACTCGAGAAGATGTCGGTCAGCGCCGCCATCGAGGCGCTCAAGATGGCCGAGGTCGTGGTGCTGGCGGTGGACGCGACCGAGGGCCTGCACGACCAGGATCTGCAGATCGCCAGACTGGTCGAGCGCGAAGGCCGCGCTTGCGTGCTGGCGCTGAACAAATGGGACGCGGTCGCCGACCGGGGCGCGGCTCGGCGCGCGATCGCCGACCGGCTCGCAACCAGCCTGGCCCAGCTGAAGGGCATGGAGGTGGTGGCGTTGTCCGCGCTCACCGGGGCCGGAATGGACCGGCTGCTGCCCGCGGTCCGCCGCGCCCACGCGGTGTGGAACACGCGCGTGCCGACCGGCGAGCTGAACCGCTGGTTCGAGAGCGCGCTCGCCCGCCACCCGCCGCCGCTGGTCGACGGCCGCCGGCTGAAACTCCGCTACATCACGCAGGCGAAGGCGCGGCCGCCCACCTTTCTCGCGTTCGGCACAAGGGCCGAGCAGATGCCGGATGATTACACACGCTATCTCACGAACGGACTGCGCCAGGCGTTCAGCCTCCCGGGGACGCCCATCCGCCTTCAGCTTCGGGGAACGCGCAACCCGTATGTGGACGTGTAGCGGCGGCGAGAATGGATGGCCCGGGCCACATTCACCGGCAGCTCTTCGATTGCTGCGTCCACATCGATGCACCCGAAGCGGGTTACGCCCAGGAGCCTACGCCACTTCAAACCCTGGTAGGTGGGCGACCTATTGCTCCTGAGGTTTGGGCGTCGCCCCGATTCTAGGAAGCATCCCCACGCGGCATTTTTCCGCTCGGCGTGACACTGGTCTCGAAAACATTGCATCTTGCGTTCCACACGCGGAGGGGAATGTTGATGCGAAAGCGCACAGCCCTGTTGTTCGGGTCGATTATGTTGGCCTTTTGCAGCGGTCAAACGGCCGCGAACACGGGCACATCTAGCGGAGTGGTTGGCAAACCGGCGCCGGGAAGCAAGTTCTCCCGTATCAACCTCGGCATGAGCAAAAAGGAGGTTCAGGAAATTGTTGCTTCGCCGACTGATCAGAACGCTCACTCGACAAGTAAGATCCTTATTCCTTATTATCAGGGACCCGGAACTACCCAAATCAACGCTCATTATACAAGTGAGGGTGTTCTTACGTATGACTCCCGAGCCGTTGGCAGCACTGCCTATCAGTTAACGGGCATCAAGGTAGACCCGCAGGAGCGGGGATACATTCAGTAGCGCCCGTCGTAACGTTCTCGCCCTTGTCGGTGCGCGCCGTTGTCCGAGGGCCGGCGTGTTGCGGCCTCGCTCGGAATGGCTTCTAACAGAGCCAAAGGGAGCCGCGCCGCCGATGATCAACAAGTTCGTGCAATCCATGGCCGACGCGATGGAAGGCATCCAGGACGGCGCCACCGTGCTGATCGGCGGCTTCGGCGCGGTCGGGCAGCCGACCCAGCTGATCGATGGCCTGATCGAGCAAGGGGCCAAGGACCTCACCATCGCGCTCAACAACGCGGGCGTCGGGCGCATCGGCGTCGCGCGCCTGATGGACCTCAAGCGGGTGCGCAAGGTGATCTGCTCGTTCCCGCGAAGCTCGGACCCGGTGGTGTTTGAGACGCTCTACAAGGCGGGCGAGATCGAGCTCGAACTGACCCCGCAGGGCACCCTCGCCGAGCGCATCCGCGCCGCCGGCGCGGGCGTCCCCGCCTTCTACACCGCGACCGCCGTCGGGACGCGGCTGGCCATGGGCAAGGAAACCCGCGAGTTCGACGGCCGCGCCCACGTGATGGAGCACGCGCTGAAAGGGGACGTGGCGCTGGTCGAGGCGTGGCAGGCGGACCGATGGGGCAACCTGACGTTCCGGGAAAGCGGGCGCAACTTCAATCCGGTGATGGCGATGGGGGCCACGCTCACCATCGTGCAAACCCAGCACGTCGTCGAATTGGGCGAACTCCCGCCCGAGCACGTCATGACCCCCGGCATCTTCGTGGACCGGGTGCTGCATGTCCCTTACGGTGACCCACCCAGGTTCTAATAGGAGCACGCGCGATGCCGGACGTCGCAATCGCCGACTTCAAGCCGTTGAGCCGCCCCGCGATGGCCGCTCGCCTTGCCCACGACATCCCCGAGGGCTGGTGCGTCAATCTCGGCATCGGCATCCCGACCCTGGTCGCCGACCACGTGCCGGTGGAGCGCGAGGTGATCTTCCATTCCGAGAACGGCGTGCTCGGGATGGGGCCGCAGCCGCCGGGGGACCAGATCGACCCGTGGCTGATCAACGCGGGAAAGCAATACGTGACCTTGCGCAAGGGCGCGTCCTTCGTCCACCACGCCGACAGCTTCGCCATGATCCGGGGCGGCCACATCGACTTGTGCGTGCTCGGCGGCTTCGAGGTGGCTGAGAACGGCGACCTCGCCAACTGGGCGACCTCGGAGAACGACACCGCACCTGCGGTCGGCGGTGCC
This sequence comes from uncultured Acidisphaera sp., assembly GCA_964250825.1. GTDB lineage: Bacteria > Pseudomonadota > Alphaproteobacteria > Acetobacterales > Acetobacteraceae > CAVWQV01. The sequence goes on from CAXUIE010000069.1 coordinate 3,941, forward strand.
ATGGACTTGGCGGCAGGGGCCAAGCGGCTTTGGGTGCTGATGGAGCACACCACCAAGGACGGCCGCAGCAAGGTGGTGCAGCGCTGCTCCTATCCGCTGACCGCGGTGGGCGCGGTCAAGCGGGTCTACACCAACTTCGCCGTGCTGGACGTGACCGAGCGGGGGTTCGTGGTGCTCGACCGCGCGCCGGGGCTGAGCTTCGAGGCGCTCCAGGAGCGGACGGATGCGAAGTTGCTTCCAGGCGAGTAGTCGAAAGAGCAGCTAATGTTCAACTCATCGCTTGTCCTGCCTGACTACAGACCCGCGATGGCGTCCCTTGCGCTCGAATTCGTTCACGCCGCCAACGCTCGGAACATGTCGGCCGCATTAAATAAGCTGCTTAAGCGCATCAGTGAGCAGCGGCTGAAAGTCCGTGAAACGCGGCGTCAATGGCAGTATTTGCCTATGCGGCGAGTTCAACCTCCTCTGCCGCAGAACCCGGTCCCACAGGATGTAGACGAGTTATACGAACAAACGATTGCCGAGTATGTCTCGGCAGAGCAACAGATATCGAAGTTACGCTCCCAGTCACGCGATATCGCCAGACAGACTGAGGCTAGGTCGCGAGAGGATGGGACTGGTCGGCCGGCTCTTATTCGGCGCGTCGCTGACGCGGCAGATTTGATGTTCGTTGATGTCCTCGTTCTCCTGCGCGATATGCGCTGGGACGTGATGGCGGCCCGCGCGGATGCTGAGCCCCGGTCCAAGGGAGCCATCATCACCAATGCTGCCGAGTTGCGCCGGTCCTTCGAGGGTCCGACAACGGCCTAGCCGTGCGGCTCCAGTGGACGGCCCGGGGTGAAAGGACGCGTGATAAGCTTGATTCCTCCCAGCGCCGGGCCGCCGAGGAAGCACTACGCCGCTTTCTCGATAACCCACGTGCACCCGGGCTGCATTTCGAGACGCTCAAGGGTCGCTCCGACCTGCACACCATCCGCGTCACGCTGAGGCTCCGCATGTTCCTGCGCGCGACCGAGGAGCCCGACCTGTTCGAAATCATCGATATCGGCCCACACGACCTGTACGGTCGAGCGCGATGACGGAGCCTTGCTTGACGCGCCGACGGGGCACGGCAAGCATCCTGCGGCTTGGAGGCAACGACTGATGAGCTTGGAAGCCGAGGACCGCACCGAAAGCCTGCGCATGATCCGCGACAGCGCGGCCGGCATCGCGCCCCGGACGGGCGACCTCAAGCGCGTTCGGGGGCTCCGCTTCACCGACCCGGGCTTTGACCGCGCCGTGTGGCGCGAGATGTGCGAGATGGGCTGGGCCGGCCTGCGCGTGGGCGAGGACACGGGCGGCTCCGGGCTCGGCATGTCCGAACTCTGCGCGCTGTGCGAGGAGCTGGGCGCCAGCCTCGTTCCCGAACCGCTTGTTCCGGTCGCGATGGCGGCGCGCCTGCTGCCCGCCGCCCACTTGGCACCGGTGCTGTCGGGCGAGCGCGTCGTCATTCCGGCCTGGCAGGAGCGCGCCAACACGTATTCGATCGAGGGCGACGCCGAACTGCGCGACGGCGCGGCGCACGGCCGCAAGGTGTTCGTGCCGATGGCGGCCGGGGCCGATGCGTTCCTCGTCACCGTCCGGGGCGGCCTGGCACTCGTCCCGCGCGACGCGGCCGGCTTGACGCTGGATGTCGAGCGGACCCAGGACGGCGGCAATGTCGGCACCCTCACCTTGACTGGCGCTCCGGCCGAGGCGATCGCGGGCGACGCCGAAGACGCGTTAGACGAAGCGGCGCTGGCGTCGGCGGCCTACATGCTGGGGGTGATGGACCGCGCCTTCGCCATCACCCTCGACTACCTCAAGACGCGCCAGCAATTCGGCCGGTTGATCGGCAGCTTCCAATCGCTGCAGCACCGCGCGGCTGACCTCAAGATCCAGCTCGCGCTGACCCGCGCCAGCGTCCAAGCCGCCGCCGCGACCCTCGATGCGACGGCCAATGCCGCCCTGCGACGCGCCGCCGTGTCGCGGGCCAAGGCGCGGGCGTCGGACGCCGGCCTGATCGTCACACGCCAATGCATCCAGCTGCACGGCGGGATCGGTTACACCGATGAGTACGACGTGGGGCTGTTCCTACGCAAGGCGATGGTGCTGTGCAATCTCTACGGCTCGGCCGCGCTACATCGCGCGCGCTTCGCCGCGGCTTCCCCGGAGCAGGACGATGAATGAGCTGAGCGCGGTTCCCAAGCCCGATGACCTCCAAGCGCTCGACGATGCGAGCTTCCGCCTCGCCGTGCGCCGATTTCTCGAGCAGAACTATCCGCAGGACCTGCGCTATCCGCCAAAACGATTGCACTGGTCCGAGAATCAGGTCTGGTACAAGACGCTGGCCGCCCACGGCTGGCTGTGCCCCGGTTGGCCGCGCGAGCACGGCGGCATGGGGTTGTCCTCGTTCAAGCAGATCATCCTCACCGAGGAGTTCGAGCGCTATGGCGTCGCGCGCACCAACGACCATGGCATCGTCATGGTCGGGCCGCTGCTGATCGAGCACGGCACCGAAGAGCAGAAGCAGCGCTTTCTTCCCAAGATCCTGAGCGGCGAGCACGTCTGGTGCCAGGGCTACAGCGAGCCCAACGCCGGCTCCGACCTCGCCAGCCTCCGCACCGAAGCGGTGCTGGACGGTGACGAGTACGTGCTGAACGGCCAGAAGACCTGGACCACCCTGGCGATGGACGCCAACTGGATCTTCCTCCTCGTCCGCACCGACAAGGCAGCGAAGAAGCAGGAGGGCATCAGCTTCCTTCTCGTGCCGATGGACAGCCCGGGCATCAGCGTCAAGCCGATCATCACGCTCGATATGCACGACGAGTTCTGCGAAACGTTCTTCGACAACGTGCGCGTGCCCGCGTCCAATCTGGTCGGCCAGCCGAACCGCGGATGGACGATGGCGAAAGCGCTGCTTGGGCACGAGCGGATCTATCTCGGCTCGCCCAAGCTGTCCGGCTACAGCCTCGGCCGCCTCCGGTTGCTCGCCGAACGGATGGGTGTCTGGGACGACCGGCTGTTCCAGGACCGCTACACGCAGCTTCGGCTCGACCTTGAGGATTTGCGTTCGCTTTACGGTGTGTTCGTCGACGTCGTGCGCCGTGGTGAATCGCTCGGCCCGGACGTATCAATGTTGAAGGTTTGGCAGACCGAGCTGTTCCAGCGCATCACCGACCTGATGGTCGAGGTAGCCGGCGAGAATGCCGGGCTGCTCGAGCCGATGGAGGGTAACCGGGAACTCAACCCCGGCGGGCTGTACCTGCAAGCGCGCCCGGCGACGATCTACGGCGGCTCCAATGAGATCCAGCGAAACATCCTCGCCAAGAACGTGCTGGGGCTGCCGGGCTGACGAGGTTTTCCGACGTTAGCGCCGCTCGATCACGTCGAAGAAATGTGTCGAGCCTGGGAATGACACGCGTTCCGACATGCCCGCCTTCGCGGTTCGCTTGAACAAGGCCTGCCAAACGGGACTGGTCAGGGGATCAATACCTCGATCGGTATTCGAGCCCTGCACCAATACGTCTCCAGGCATTAGCAGTGACGCGAGGGCGGCGGCGGCTTTCTCGATTTGCGCGACCGTGTCGACGCCAAACCCAATTACGCCGCTGAACACGATGGCGTCGAAACGCACGGGGAAAACGTCGGGTGAGAGTTCGCACACATCGATCGTGCGGTGCCGGCCCGGACTGCCGAACCGCTCGGAAGCCGGGTCAATGTCGCAAGTGAAAAGCGTTATGCCACTTTCCGCGAACAAACGCGGGTAGTGACGAGTGTACGCCCGGCAGCCAACAAACAACGCATTTTTCACGCCGATGGCGGCGAGGGACGGCACAATGGTTCGTTCCAAGTGTCTACGGTCCGGCCGCAGCTCAATATTACGTTCATATAACAACCACAGGATATGCTCGCGCGCGAAGCGCGGAAGACTGTGAAACGCCCGGTTCGCCCCACGTCGGAGGGGCCTGCGCAGACCACCAACTCTTTCCGTCAGAACTCGTTTCAGCGCGCCGGTTGCTCTTGTCAGCGTTTGTGAGTTTGCGAGGGAAGCGGACGTTCCTGATATGCGTTCGTTCATCGGCAGCTCTCGATGAGAGAGGGTTTATCGATACGAGTGTTGGCGAAGCAACGCCATCCTGAGGCGATGCACGTTGCCGAATGGCGTTATTCGCGCCCGAACTCGGCGGGTGGAATCTTGCCATGCTGTTGCACCGCCAACGTGCACCTGGTTTATGGGGGGCAGCTTGCAAGATGGTAATGCACAGTGTCGCTAAACTTTCTCGCGAGCGAAACTCTGATAGCACGCGAAATTACCCTGATCGCTGCTCGGCAACGTCGAGCGCACGGCACGAAGAATTAGGCCGATGCCGTCCGGGCTCTTGCTCTCGATCGACTCTGTCGATTCGATTGGGGCGCCGCAGTCTAACGGGGCTTCAACAACACGTCGGCATCGACCATCGCACTCACGTCGATCGCATCCGCCTCGGCGCTGGGCAGTCTTGCTGGAAAGCCGGCCGGAGCCCGGCCAGCGTCCGCATCGCTCCGTCCCCCGTGCCAGTGCTCCTGGTGTTCGGGCGGTGTCTGAGGAGCGCGCCAGGCCGTGTAGCCCCCCTGTGGCGCAGTTCCGCCGGCCACGCAATGCGTGCGCTCCAGCGCATCCGAGATGGCATCGTTCACCCTTCCCTGCGCGTCAGCGGCGGACGATCCGACGACATCGGCGCAAGGGTCGCGGCGATTCGTCCGGCTGGCCCGCGACGCTCGCCGTCTCGGACGGGTGCAGCACAGTCTGCGCCGCGCGGGCGAGCCCGCGCCGAGCACGGCTGCGGCCGTCAGCGCGACAAGTTCGGTGTGACCGGGTCTACGCTGCCGCCGCCCGGCGAGCGTTGGTTGGTGCCCGGATTGAGACTGCTGGGTGGCCCACTCAAAGGAGACGTATTCGGCGAGGAGGTGTCGGTCGAATCGGCGGTACCCGTACCGGGCGGGGCGATCCGCTCGGGAGGGATCGTCGTCTGCCCGGTTTGCGGCGTCCCGGGCGGCAAGGAGGGAACCGGCGCGGGAGTGAAGGCGGAACCGCCCCCCCGCGGGCTGTTGGTTTGCGCGTGCGCCAGCACCGGAAGCGCAAGCAGGCCAGCGAGCAGGATCGGGCGCAGGGGTCGTTTCCTCATTCAGGGCGAACGCTCCCGTTTGCCGGAGGGTTGCCGCATGCCGGCCGGCGTTCTGTCTTGGGGGTTGACGCTGCCCGCGTCCAGCACGGCGGGCAAGCGAGTCGCCTGGCGGTCTTTGGGGCGGGCGGCACCGTGTCGGACGTTGCTCGTACTCGTTCTGGCCGCCTTTATTGGTGCTCTCGAGCAGCCAAAGAAAAGCCAGCGGCCGCTTGACGGCTCAGCTCGAGAACAGTCGGTCGATCGTGGCCGGCTCAACATCTTCGAGGCGGGGCGGATGCCATCGGGGCTGGCGGTCCTTGTCGACCACCATCGCGCGCACGCCCTCGTGAAAATCGGGATGCAGGCAGACCGAGCGAGTCAGCGCGAGTTCGCGCGCGAGCGCTTGCGGCAAGGTTGAGCGTGCGCCGCGCCGGATTGCCTCCAACGACCAGAACAACGCCGAAGGCGACGCGGCGCGCAACGTTTCGATCGTGCGCTCCGCCCACTGACCGCCGGCAGCTTGCAGGCGGGTGATGATGCCGTGGACGCTGGGCTCGCCGAAGCAGCGGTCGATCACCGCGCGATGCTCATCCATGGATGCGGGCGGCAGCGGCCGCGAGTGCCGCGCAAGCGCCGCCGCGCCATCCTCCGCCAACGCCTCGGACAACGCCGGGAGGGCCTCGCGTGGAACGTAGTGCGTCGCGAGCCCGGCGGCCACGGCGTCAGACCCCTGCAGCCTCGCACCGGTCAGGCCGAGATAGAAGCCGAGCCACCCCGGAAGGCGCGGCAGGAAATAGGTCGCGCCCACATCGGGAAAGAAGCCGATGCCGGTCTCTGGCATCGCGAACACCGCGTGCTCGCTTGCGACGCGGTACGCGCCGTGAACCGACACGCCAATCCCACCGCCCATGCAGATGCCATCGATCAGCGCGATGTATGGCTTGGGATAGCTCGCGATGGCTTGGTTGAGCGCATACTCCTCAGAGAAGAAGGCTTCGACGGCGTCGCTCTCGCCAGCCATCGATCGCGCGCGAATCGCGCGAATGTCGCCCCCCGCGCAAAACGCCCGCTCGCCCGCTCCTTCAATGACCAAAGCATGCACAGCCGGGTCGTCTCGCCATGTTTCGAGCGCCGCCGAACACGCACGGATCATGGGAAGATCAAGGGCGTTGAGCGCCTTCGGTCGGTTCAGCAGGAGGCGCCCCACGCGCCGGTCCCGGCGCGCCACTACGCTAGCCTCGTCCATACCCTGCCTCCGTGGATGTGGTCCTATAGCGACGGGACGCCCATCCTACGAGACGCCGCGACGCGCGCTATTGTCGCGACAGATACCGGGTCGCCAGCGCGCCGATCACCAGGCCGGAGACGTGTCGCAATCCAAGCATCCGCGCCACGGGCGCGAAAGCGCCCGCCGTCGCGGTCGTGATCGCGAGCTGCTGCTTGGCTTGGTCACGCACCCGGACTGCCTCCTGTTCCACCCGGTTGGGCGAGGATCGGGTCGCGAGGAATCCGAGGATGCCCGCGATCACCAAGTCAATCGCGAGAACGATCAAGGCGGCATACAAGGGATCGGGTACTACCTTAACGAGCGCGAGCCACGCCGAGAAATGCGCGACGGCAAGGGCGCAAATCAGAAAGACGGCCGCGACCACCCCCATGCCGGCCTGCACGGCGCGACGTTTGGCCATCTGACGCAGGCGGAGCCCTTCCGCCTCGGCGGCGATACGGGCAAGGCGAAGGGCGCGCATCGATCAGCGGATGATGCGGCCGACGAGAAAACCAACCCCGGCGGCAACCAGGAGCGCGATCAACGGCTGCTCGCGAACCTGGCCGGACAACGCCTCGGCCTGGTCCTGGGCCATGTCGGCCGCCGCACGGGCGGTGCTGGTCGCGCGATCCGCGGCGTCGGACAGCGCCGGGCTGACCCGGTCACGCATCAGATAATCGACCTGCTCACGCAGCTTGGCGATCTGGTCCTTGGCGTCGCTCGCCCTGTCGGACATAGTGCCTGCCATCCCTCATCTCCGATTTGTTTCGATCGATCGATAGCCCGCCAACGCCTCGTTCGCCGAGCGGTTCCGGCTGCTGAACGAAAGCGGCCATCCCAATGGACGCCCGGTTGTGGAGCGAGGGCATGCGAAGGATGGCGGTGCGTTGCCGCTTGCGTCGTCGGGCGATACGGTCGCTCCCGCTTGGCACGTCCCCGGGGCCGGTTTGCGATGATATTCCGCTTCAGTTTAGCCATCGCGGCGCTGGCGTTTGCCTGCGTGCGGGCGGCCGATGCGCGCGACCTGACGATTGCTGGGCGCAACGGCGTCCTCCACGACGCGCAGCGGGCCGTCCTGTTCGAGCCATTCACCGCTGCCACTGGCATTGCCGTGCAGGAAGCGGGGCGCGAAGGTGGCGCGGATGAGCTGCGCGCCCACGCGAGCGGCCGCGACGGCGGCTGGGATCTGGTGCTGCTGAGCGGCGAGGAGTTGTCGAGCAGCTGCGATGGCGGCCTTGTCGAGAAGCTCGATTGGTCGGCGATCGGCGGCAAGGATCATTACCTGGCGGCGGCAGTGTCCGATTGCGGCGTCGGCAGCGTCGCCTACAGCTTCGTGCTCGCGTGGGACCGCGACAAGTATCCAGCGGCGCCGAGCTGGGCGGATTTCTGGGACGTGGCGAAATATCCAGGCAAGCGCGGGCTGGTGCGCGGGCCGCGCACCAATCTCGAGATCGCACTGCTCGCCGACGGCGTCGCGCCCAGCGACGTGTACCGGACCTTGCGAACCGCCGACGGCCTCGACCGCGCGTTTCGCAAGCTTGACCAGATCCGCCCGTATGCCGTGTGGTGGGAAACCGAGCAGGACGCCAGCCGGCTTCTCGGCTCGGGGGAAGTATTGATGACGAGCGCCACCAATGCGGCAGTCGCCGCGACGAACCGGACGGAGCACCGCAATTGGGGCGTGCAATGGACGGGCAGCCTGTCCGCGGTCGACAGCTGGGCGATCCTCAAGGGAAGCCCGAACCAGCGGCAAGCCAACCAGTTCCTTTACTTCGCTGGCGATTCGGCGATGCAGGCCCGGTTGGCGGCGGAGGCCCCCTATGCCGGGCTTGCGAAGGGAGCGCTCGACGACCTGCCGCCGACATTGGCCGCCAATCTGACGTTGTCGCCCGCCAACCAGGCGGGGGCGCTCGCCATCGACGAGGGCTTCTGGCGAGACAATCTCGACAAGCTCAATCAGCGTTTCGCCGCGTGGCTGGCCCGCTGAGGCGGCCGGCGACGCCACCGTGAGCGAGGCGGCTGCCAGGGTCGCCGTTGTCGAGCAGGATGGCCGGACGACGCTCGCCTTCGCCGGCGCACTCAATGCGGCCGGGGCGGCGACGCTGTGGCGGCCGGTGCACGAGGCGCTTAAACAAGCGCGCGGGCGCGGCGTTACCCTCGAGCTGTCAAACGTGGCGCTGATCGACACGGCGGGCGCCACGTTCCTCCTCGGCATCGAGGATCGGCAGGAAGGCGAGGTGGCCATGCGCGGCCTCGCGCCGCGCTTCGCTGCCTTGATCGATCGCGTCCGTCCCGCCTACGCCCCCGCCATCTCGCGGACGTTGCCGGATCCCATGTGGGAGGG
>CAXUIE010000070.1:0-234 GCA_964250825.1 uncultured Acidisphaera sp.
CCGGCAAAGCCGCCCGGACCGCCGCCGCCGCCCTCGAACGCGGCATGACCGAACCGATCGTAGGCGGCCCGCTTCTGGTCGTCCTTGAGGATGTCGTACGCCTCGTTGGCCTCCTTGAACCGCGCTTCGGCCTTCTTGTCGTTTGGATTGCGGTCCGGGTGGTACTGCATCGCAAGCTTGCGGTACGCCTTCTTCAGGTCGTCGGCACTTGCGTCCCGCGCCACGCCCAGGGTG
>CAXUIE010000070.1:244-5425 GCA_964250825.1 uncultured Acidisphaera sp.
ATGCACTCAGGCGATGCCGCCCGACAAGATCAGGCGGATCGCTTCTTCTTCTCGTCGACTTCCTCGAACTCGGCGTCGACCACCTTGTCGTCCGGCCTGCCGGATGCGCTCGGCCCTTGCGGCTCGTCCGAGCCGCCGCCAGGCGGGGCGCCCGCGTCGGCTTGGGCCTTGTACATCGCCTCGCCGATCTTCATCGCGGCCTGGCTCAGGCGATCGCTCGCCTGCTTGAGCCCATCGAGATCGTTGCCCTCCTTCGCCTAGCGCGCGGCGGCCACGGCCGCCTCCGCTTCGCCCCGATCGGCGGCCGCGACCTTGTCCCCGTGCTCCTTTAGGTTCCTTTCCACCTGATGCGAGAGGGCTTCGGCCTGGTTCTTGGCTTCGACGAACTCGCGCCGCTTCTTGTCGGACTCGGCGTTCGCCTCGGCCTCCTTGACCATGCGCTCGATGTCGGCCTCGCCGAGACCGCCGCTCGCCTGGATCCGAATCTGCTGCTCCTTGCCGGTGGCCTTGTCCTTGGCCGACACCGAGACGATGCCGTTGGCGTCGATGTCGAAGGTCACTTCTATCTGCGGCACGCCGCGCGGCGCCGGCGGGATGCCGACCAGGTCAAACTGGCCGAGCAGCTTGTTGTCGGCCGCCATCTCGCGCTCGCCCTGGAACACCTTGATCGTGACCGCGGTCTGGCTGTCGTCGGCCGTCGAGAAGGTTTGCGACTTCTTGGTCGGGATCGTGGTGTTGCGCTCGATCAGCCGGGTGAACACGCCGCCCAAGGTCTCGATGCCGAGCGAAAGCGGGGTCACGTCGAGCAGCAGCACGTCCTTGACGTCGCCCTTCAGCACCGCGCCCTGCACGGCGGCACCGATCGCCACGACCTCGTCGGGGTTGACGTTGCGCGCCGGGTCCTTGCCGAAGAAGCTCTTAACCGCTTCGATGACCTTGGGCATCCGCGTCATGCCGCCGACCAGGATAACTTCGCCGATCTCGCCCGCCGTCACGCCGGCGTCCTTGAGGGCGGCGCGGCACGGCTCGAGGGTGCGCTGGATCAGGTCGTCGACCAGGCTCTCGAGCTTGGCGCGGCTGAGCTTCATCACGAGGTGCTTCGGCCCGGAGGCGTCGGCGGTGATGAAGGGCAGGTTGATCTCGGTTTCCTTGGACGAGGACAGCGCGAGCTTGGCCTTCTCGGCCGCCTCCTTCAGGCGCTGCAGCGCCAGCCGGTCGCGCCGCAGGTCGATGCCCTGCTCGCGCTTGAACTCGTCGGCCAGGTAGTCGATCACGCGGGCGTCGAAATCCTCGCCGCCGAGGAACGTGTCGCCGTTGGTGCTTTTCACCTCGAACACGCCGTCGCCGATCTCGAGCACGGACACGTCGAACGTGCCGCCGCCCAAGTCATAGACCGCGATGGTGCCGCCGTGCTTCTTGTCCATGCCGTAGGCGAGCGCGGCTGCGGTCGGCTCGTTGATGATGCGCAGCACCTCGAGCCCGGCGATCTTGCCCGCATCCTTGGTGGCCTGACGCTGGGCGTCGTTGAAGTAGGCGGGCACCGTGATGACCGCCTGCGACACCGACTCGCCCAGGAACGCCTCGGCGGTTTCCTTCATCTTGCCGAGCACGAAGGCGCTGATCTGCGAGGGCGGGTATTTCTGGCCCCTGGACTCGACCCACGCGTCGCCGTTGTCGCCGCGCGCGATCCCATACGGCACGAGGCCCTTGTCCTTGGCCACCAACGGGTCCTCGTAGCGGCGGCCGATCAAGCGCTTGACCGCGTAGATCGTGTTGGAAGGATTGGTGACGGCCTGACGCTTGGCGGACTGTCCGACCAGCCGCTCGCCGTTGTCGGCGAAGGCGACCATGCTGGGGGTGGTCCGGGCCCCCTCCGCGTTCTCGATAACCCGAACGTCCTTGCCTTCCATGATGGCAACGCAGGAGTTCGTGGTGCCGAGGTCGATCCCGATAACCTTGCTCATGAAGTCACTCCTTTCAGCGGACGCACGCGGCCCGAAGCACCGCGTGTGGCCCTATCGAATATGAACAGGATGTATTAACCGACTCGCTCCGCGGCAAGGGAGTCAGGCGGCTTCCGCGACAAAACCCGGACGGTTCTCATGCCGTTTGGTCGAGCCTGGCTCCAGCGGGAGCCGACTCAGACGCGGGCCCCTTGGCCACCACCACCATGGCCGGTCTAAGCAGCCGGCCGTTCAGCGTCCAAGCGGGCGTCCAGGCCTGCAGCACGGTTCCCGGGGGATGCTCGCTGGTTTCCTGCTCAGCCATCGCCTGATGGAGGTTGGGGTCGAACGAGGCGCCGGTCGGGTCCTCCCGCTTGATCCCGTTTCGCTCCAGCGCGCCCACGAAAGCCCGCTCGACCCCTTCGAAGCCCTCGCGGAGCTTGCCGACGATCGCCGGCTCGCCGTCGGACGGAGGTGGGAGGCTATCGAGGCCGCGTCGCAGATTCTCCGCCGCCTCGGCCACGTCGCGGGCGAATTTTTGCACGGCGTATTGCCGCGTTTCGTCCACCTCGCGCTTGGTCCGGGCGCGCACGTTCGCCATCTCGGCCTCCGAACGCATCCAGCGGTCCTTGGCTTCGGACAGCTCCGCCTCGAGGGCGGCGATGCGCGCCGATGCGGCCTGCATCAGCCGCTCGGGCGTGGGCGGGATATCGATCGAATCCGCTTCGGCCTCGGGGCGCTCGGCGAAGGGCTGGTTCGGTTCGGTGTCACTGTTCATGGCACGCGTGAGTTAAGGAGCGGCAGGGTCGCGGGCAAGCGGAAACCGCTTGAAGCTTTGAAGCCGAATCGAGCTCTCGATCTCACAACGGTCGGGCAGCGTTAAAACAGATTTTAGTAACAGCGATCTAGCGATTTGTTGGGCTGCGTGTGAGTTGGGAAGATTAAGGACGGCACGTCATCCTCGGGCCCCATGGCGTGGGCGAGCTCCCAAATGGCTGAGAGGTCGCCTTTGGCGTGCTGGTGATAACTTTTCCCACGCTGCCGCTCGCCTCACGGATAAAGATGGCACGCGACGACGTGCCCAGGCGCGATCTCGCGTCGCTCGGGCACGACCGTGCTGCACACGGGCATGGCGTGCGGGCAGCGCGGGTGCAGGCGGCAGCCGCTCGGCGGGTTGAGCGGGCTCGGCACTTCGCCATGGAGCAATGTGCGGGTGCGTCGCGCTTCGACGCTGCGATCGGGCACGGGCACCGCCGCGATGAGCGCTTGCGTGTACGGGTGCAGCGGATTGTCGTAGAGGCTGCGCTTGGGCGCGATCTCGACGATCTCGCCCAGATACATCACCGCGATGCGGTCGCTCAGATGGCGAACGACGGCGAGGTCGTGCGCCACGAACAGGTAGGTCAGCCCGAGCCGCTCGCGCAGCTCCTCCAGCAGATTGACGATCTGCGCCTGTATCGATACGTCGAGTGCGGACACCGGCTCGTCGCACACGATGAAGCTAGGAGACGCCGCCAGGGCGCGCGCCACGCCGATGCGTTGTCGCTGCCCGCCGCTGAACTCATGCGGATAGCGCCGGGCCATGCCGGGGTCCAGGCGCACCATGCGGAACAGCTCCGCCACCTTCTCCCGCCGGTTCGCCGCGGTGCCGAGGTGATGCACGAGCATCGGCTCCGCGACGGCATCGCCCACGGTCATGCGCGGATTGAGCGAGCTGAACGGGTCCTGGAAGATCATCTGCATCTTTTGCCGAAACCGCCGCATGTCTACCTCGGGCAACTCGGTCAGATCGTCGCCGTCGAACAGGATCCGGCCGCCGGTGGGTGGGATCAGCCGCAGGATGGCCCGGCTGAGCGTCGATTTGCCGCAGCCGCTCTCGCCGACCAGGCCCAGGGTCTCGCCACGGCGGATTTGCAGGCTCACATGATCGACCGCGCGGACCACGCCACCGCGCTTGCCGCCGAACAGACTGGCCGAAACCGGAAAGTGCACGTCGAGCTCCCTGGCCTCGACGAGGATCTCGCTCCGTGCGTCAGACATCGACGTCGCGGATGCAGGCGGCGCGGTGGCCGTCGCCGACCGGCCGCAGCTCCGGCACCCCCGCGCGGCAGGCGTCGATCGCGAACGGGCATCGCGGATGGAATGCGCAGCCGGGCGGAACGTGCAGCGGGTCGGGCGGCTGGCCTTCGATCGGCACGAGCTTCTCCGCGATCGGCTGATCGAGGCGCGGGACCGAACGCAGCAATCCGATCGTGTAAGGGTGCCGGGGCCGCGCGTAGAGCGCGTCGGCGGAGGCGGATTCGATGATGCGTCCCGCGTACATGACGTGGACGTGGTGGGCGTAGCGCGCGACGATGCCGAGATTGTGCGTGATGAGCAGCAGCGCCGTGTGATGCCGCTCGACCTGCGAACTCAGCAGCTCCAGGAGCTGCGCTTGGATGGTCACGTCGAGCGCGGTGGTGGGCTCATCGGCGATGACGAGGTCGGGAACGCACCCCATCGCCATCGCCATCATCACGCGCTGGCGCATGCCGCCGCTGAACTGGTGCGGGTAGGCGCTAGCGCGCCGGCGGGGATCGGCGATGTTGACGGAGGCAAGCAGGTCGACGCTGCGCGCGAGCGCGGCGGCGCCGCCGATGTTCTTGTGCAGCACCAGCGGTTCGGCCACCTGCCGGCCGATGGTATGGACCGGATTGAGGCTGGTCATCGGCTCCTGAAAGATCATGGCGATGCGGTCGCCGCGCAGGGCGCGCATCTCGCCGTCGCCGAGCGTCAGCACGTCGCGGCCGTCGAACAGGATCTCGCCGCCGGTGATGCGGCCGGGCGGGTCGGGGATCAGGCGCAGGATCGCCAGCGCCGTGGCGCTCTTGCCGCAGCCGCTTTCGCCAACCAACGCGGTGATCTCGCCCCTTTCGACGTCGAACGACGCGTCCCGCACGGCCGGGACGATGCCGTCGCCCGTCGCGAACTCGACGGCGAGGCCGCGCACCGCGAGAAGCGCCGTCATGGTGCGGAGCGGTTCATCGGCGCTTGCGGACCGCGCTCTGGAGACGCGGGTCCAGGGCGTCGCGCCAGCCATCGCCAACGAAATTGAATGCAATGACGGCGAGCGAGATCATCACGCCGGGCGCGATCGAGAACAGCGGAACGGTTTCGAGATAGGTGAAGCCGATGCGCAGCTCGCCGCCCCAGCTTGCCGTCGGCGGCTGCACGCCGACCCCGAGAAATGACACGCCGG
>CAXUIE010000070.1:5435-12680 GCA_964250825.1 uncultured Acidisphaera sp.
GCCGACGGTGACGGAGGCGGCCACGATGATCGGCGTCACCGCGTTCGGCAGGACATGACGCCACATCAGGCGCAGGGGCGGCACGCCGGCGGCGCGCGATGCTTCGATGAACGGCAGCTCGCGCACGAGCAGCACCTGCCCGCGCATGATGCGCGCGAAGCCAGTCCAGCCGAATACCGCGAAAGAGATGATCACGTTGTAGATGCCCGGGCCGAGCGCCGCCGCCATCGCCAGGATGAAGATGAGCGGAGGGAAACAAAGGAAGGCGTCGGTGACGCGCATGATGATCGAGTCGACGACGCCGCCCCGAAAGCCCGCAACTAGGCCGGCGGAGACGCCAATCGCCGATGACAGCAGGGTGCTGACGATGCCGACCACGAGCGAAACGCGGGCACCGTAGATGATGCGGGAGAGCACGTCGCGCCCGACATTGTCGGTGCCGAGCCAATGCGCCGCAGAGGGAGCCGACAACACGGCGTAGAGATCCTGGTCATACGGGCTATACGGGGCAAGCAACGGCGCGAAAATGGCCGTCAGGCACAGGAGCGCGATGATCGCCAGCCCGACCATCGCGAGGCGGTGCCGCACCACTTCGCGCAGCAGGGACGAAAACGCGGAGCGGGTGCTGGTCGGCACGATTGGGGCGGTGACGACGTCCGACATCGCGGCGGCCGCTACGACCGCACCCGCACGCGCGGATCGAGGTAGCCGTAAAGAATGTCGACCAGGAGATTGACCACGAGGACGTTGACGGAAACGGCGATCAGCATCGCTTGCATCACCGGGAAATCCTTCTGGAAGATCGCGTCCACGCTCATCCGGCCAAGACCGGGGATGGCGAAGATCACTTCGACGAAGAACGCGCCGGCCAGCAATCCGCCCCATGACAGGCCGATCACGGTGACGACCGGAATCATGGCCGGCTTGATGGCGTGAAGCACGACCACGGCGCGCTCCGTCAGACCCTTGGCGCGGGCAGTGCGGATGAAGTCCTGGCTCAGCACTTCGAGCAGGCTCGATCGAACGAACCGCGCCAGCAGTCCCGCCGACCCGGTCCCGAGCACGAAGCTCGGCAGCACCATCGCCATGAAGTTGAGCCACGGGCTCTCCGAGATCGGCACATAGCCGGATGGCGGAAAGATCGGCAGTGTCACCGCCAGCAAGTAGATGAGAACGATAGCCAACCAAAAGGACGGGATCGACACGCCGAGCAGGGCGCCGGTGGTGAGCGCCGCGTCGATCGCCGAGCCGCGCTTGACCGCGCTGACGATGCCGACCGGGATGCCGATCGCGAACGACCAGACCGTCGCCCAGCCGAACAACTCGAGCGTAATCGGCAGCCGTTGAAGGAACATGTCGAGCACCCGCTGGCCGGTGCCCAGCGAGGTTCCCCAATCGCCCTGGAGAAAATCGCCCAGCCAGACGATGAATTGCCAATACAGCGGTTGATCGAGGCCGAATTCCTGGCGCACCCGCGCGACGATCGTTGGGTCGTGCATGTCCACGCTGCCGCTCATCGCCGCCATGATGGCGTCGCCGGGCAGCAGGCGGGCGATGATGAACACGAGCACCGTCACGATCGCCAGGATGACGAGCGCGTGCGCCAGTCGCAGCAGGACGTATCGCGCCATCGCCGCCCTCAGCCGCGCAACCTGAACGCCATGCCGTCCGACTAAGCTCGCCGCGAGATCATGCGCTGTCCGCCTTGCCGTCCTTGAACCAGAGCGGATGCGACCAGAACCAGGCTTCCTTGAATTTGGTGAACTGCTCCTGGTTCCACCCGCGCAGGCTCTTGCGCAGCGCCACCACGTTCTGCTCCCACCACAGCCAAGCATCCTCGTAGTTGTCGTAGAGGACTTTCTCGAGCTGCCAATAGATTTGCTGGCGCTTGGTCTCGTCGATCTCGGCGCGGCCGGCCTCGATCAGCTTGATCGCTTCGTCGTTGTGGCTGCGGCCGTAGTTGAAGCCGCCGTCCGGCATGAAGAGGCCGGTCGCCATGAGATCGGGGTCATAGATGTAGGCCCAGCCGCCCTCGGCGAGGTCGTAGTCCGCACCCTGGAGCCGCGCGGTCGCCGCTACCGGCGCCAGCAGCTCGACATTCCATGTCACGCCGACATGGGCCAGCATGTTCTTGATCGCCTCGGCGTTGGTCTGCCCTTGGGTCGTGTTGTTGTAGTAGCCGCGCAGGGTGAGGCCGCCGCCGTGCCCGGCTTCCGCCAGCAGCGACTTGGCGAGGCTTGGATCATAGGGCACCGGCTTGAGGTCGGGATTATGCGCCCAATGGTCCTCCGGGTACATGCAGCTGGCGAGCCGGGCGAGACCGAACTGCGTGCCGGCGATCAGCGCGCGGCGGTCGAGGGCGTGGCTGATCGCCTTTCGCACGCGCACGTCCTGGCAAGGCCCCTTGGTGCAGTTGAAGCGCAAGGCGTTCACCGTGTTCCACGGCTGCACATGAACGTCCAGCGCGGGGTCGTGCTTGATCGCCGCGTATTGCGACTTGTCGACCGCCATCAGCATGTCGATCTTGCCGGCGCGGAGATTGGCGAGCCGCACGGCGGGATCGGGGATGACGGTGACGAGCATGCCGTCGAAATACGGCATGTCGGGATGGTCCGACGCCTTGGCGAACCACCAGTTCGGGTTGCGCTTCAGCTTGAGGTAGTTGCCGGGGCTGGCCTCCTCGAACATGAACGGCCCGGTGCCGACGGGGTGGCTGTCGTAGCCCTCCGGGTCGGCCTTGAGAGCGGCCGGGGACATCATGTAGCCCGGGACGTTGGCGATGACCCCGGGAAACCCCGCCCACGGCGTCTTGAAGTGCCAGCGCAGGGTCAAGTCGTCCACGACGTCGATCGTGTCGAGCGGATTGAGCCAGCTCACGGGCCAGGCCTTGCTCTTGGGGTCGCGGATCCAGTCGATGACGAACTTCAGCGCCGCCGCGTCCAGCTTGCCGCCGTCATGGAACACGATGCCGGGACGCAGCTTGGTCACCGCCGTCGTCGGGTTCTCGAACGAGAACGACTCCAGGAGCCAGGGCACCGTCGGACGGTAGCTGCCGTCGGTGATGAGCAGCTTCTCATGGATGTAGCTCATCGTGACCCAGTCGAGCACCGGCCAGTGATCGGGGTTCATCTTGCCAATGTACTGCGTGGCGGCGGTGCGGAGATAGCCGCCGCGCGCCGGCTTGTCCTCCTTGTCCCAGACCGCCCAGGGCTCGGAAAGCGCGCCCGGGCCGCCGGCCGCGTTGGCCGGTCCGCCCTCGAGGAGCATGTAACCCGCGGCGGCCAGCCCCAGCATGAATTCCCGGCGGTCGATCGTTGTGCTCATGACGTTCCCTGTTCGTGGCTCGCGCCGGATTTTGTCCGAACGGTATCGACCCCGGCTTGGCATGGCAATCGCCGCGCTAGCCATTTTGATGAGGGAGTACGCGCGGCCCCGGACCGCCTTACCGCGATGCCGGGGGTGATTGGCGCCCGTTCAAAGGAAGCTGGCTTAGCGCGCCGTCGGTCGTTCGATACGGCCAGCTATCCCGCCCGGTCTTGCGCCGTCTGGAACATTCCCATGAAGAGAGTTCGGGCGTACACCTCCACGGCGTTCGTCGGGTTCACGCCGGGCGCCCAATGGCGCAGCTCCGCGCTGGCGTTGATCAAGGCGGTGATCGCCTGGGCGGCGACATTGGCGTCGACCGGTCGGATCGAGCCGTCCGCCACGCCATCACATATGACGCTGGCAAGGCGGGCGGAAAAGCGATCGAAGCGGCGAACGAGCTGCGCCTGCATCTCCTCGGGTACCGCGGTCAACGCCGACGTCCGCAACAGCGGGGCCTCGCCCGACACGTCGCGGCGCACCAAGGACGCGGTGAGCGAACAAAGGTTGTCGAAGCCGGTGATGGTCGAGGCATCGGCGGCGGCTTGTGAACGCCGCATGATATCGAGGGTGCGAGCGAAGCATTGTTCGACCAACTCGTCCTTGGCCGGGATGTGATGGTAGAATGATCCCTTGGTGACGTTCAGCCGTGCGGAGATCCGCGAAACGGAGGCGCCGAGATAACCATGCTCGTTGACCATCTCGGTCGCCGCCCGGAGAAAAAGCTGCTGGAAACCGCCCACGGTCTCGGCGCAATCTTCGGTTCGCGGGAGTTCCAAAGGCGCCCAACGAGTGCCGGGCGCGGCCAGTCCGTTGACGAGAATGTCCGCCAATCGGTCGATCATGCGACGGTAATCGGAGCCATCGTGCTGACGTAGCCAAAGTGCGGCCCAATAGAGTTGTGACAGAAGAACGTGCGCGCCGGCGTTGCGCCGAAGACGCGCGGGCTCGCCAAGCGTGTCTGCGCTGAATGTTCGGCGAACGCGGCGAAACATGTCTACATAGGCTGCGTTCACCGCAGCGTCGCCAATGGTGCGCACGTCATTGAACGCGGCGATCGGCTCAACCAAGCCCGCGTCCACAGCTTTCCGATTCTCGGCGAAGGCCCGCAGCAACGCCCGTAGGCGGGCTTCCGCGGTTAGCTCCGCATCCGAACAATCGATCAGATCGTTGTAGCGAGTGATCGCTTGCTGGAAGCAGGCTGCGGCCAAATCTTCCTTGCGGTGGAAGTAGTAATTTACCGCAGTGGGAACCAGGTTCAGTTTTCTCGCCACGTCGGCGAGGGTCATGCCGCGCACGCCCTTGCTGTTGATGATGTCAACGGCGGCGCGCACGATAACAGTTTTGCGACGCTCGAACCTCGACCTGGCCTGGGGCTCCGAATTCTTCAGCACGCGCACTTTGAAGCCGAACAAAGATCGTAGTCGTTCGTTCGTCTTGAAGCAGGCATCCAGCCTCGCTTGTTTCCCGGCGCAAGTGCGACCGAAGGCTGTCTAGGGTGGCAGCGTCGGCGCACCGCGCCGTACTCTCGACTCAAATCTGAGCAGATGCTTCCGATGCGCGCAAGCGCGGCTACGCAAATGCCGTTGACCTCCAACGTGCGCCGGTTCAGGCTCTCCACCAGAGGCGGACCATGCCCGGGTTTGATGGAGGGTGTGTCTGACATGTATCGAATCGCGCCGGAGGTGCGGCGATCTCTAACCCGCATGTCGTTTCCGACCGACAGCGTGTCGCCCGGATGACAAGCGCGCTCGCCGGGCTTACCGTTCTCGAATATCCGTTGGGCGTCGCGACCCGCTACTGCGGGCGCCTGTTCGCCGCACTGGGCGCCACCGTGATCCAGATCGGGCCGGCCGACGAGACTGGTGTAGGCTATGGCGGCGCGGGCAGCGCCGTTTATGCGCGCTGGCTCGACGCCGAGAAGCGGTGCGTCGGCGATTTCACCGCGGCTGTCCACGAAGGCGGCGGCTCGCCCGATCTCGTGATCGCGGGGCAGGACGTGGCGACGATCGCGGCTGCCGACCAAGCGATGCGCGCCCATACTCTGGCGAGCGCCATCCGTGTCGGCGTGACTTGGTTCGCCCCCGACGGACCCTACGCCGACTGGATTGGGAGCGATGCCGTCATCCAGGCGATGAGCGGCGTCGCCTACAGCACGGGAGCGAGGGATGGCGCGCCGATGCTGCCGCGCGGGCACGCGCCGCAGGTCATCGCCGGCGTAACGGCCGCGATAGCGGGGCTCGCGGCAGTCATCGGCCGCGATGCCGGCTGGCACGGCCGTGAAATTGATCTGAACGTTCTAGAGGCTAACCTCTGCTTTTCCGAAGGTGGCGTCGCGAGCGCGGCCCTGAGCGAGGCCAGGACGGTTCGGCGCGGCGTTAATCGTTTCACACCGACGTTTCCCGGCGGCATCTATCGGGCGAGTGACGGCTGGATCGGCGTCACCGCGCTGACGCCAGCGCAGTGGATGTCGTTCTGCGCCCTCATTGGCCACGCCGAACTTGGGCAAGACCCGCGCCATCACGTCGCGCTGCAACGCATGGATGACGCGGATGAGCTCGATCCCATTCTTGTCACGGCGCTCACGAGCAGGTCAGCTTCCTATTGGCTGGAGGAGGGGCAGCGCCGTCGAATTCCGCTCGCTCCCGTTCCGAGCCTTGCCGAGCTGCCGCTGATCGAACACTGGAGGGAACGCGGTAGCTTCGGCCCCGTGCCAGGAGACGCGCGCGCCCTCGGCCCGACGATGCCCTTCCGGGTGGAAACGCCGACGGGCGAGAGGACACCGAAGCTGCCCTCGAATGCGCCGCGATCGCCGTTGTGCGGCGTGCGCGTGCTCGACCTGTCGATGGGCTGGGCCGGCCCGCTCGCGGCGCGACACCTCGCCGATCTCGGGGCCGATGTCGTGAAGGTCGAATCCTGCACGCATTTCGACTGGTGGCGCGGGTTTGACGGGCCGATCGATGGCGACCCGCCGCCATATGAGACACGGCCAAGCTTCCTGATGGTGAACCGCAACAAGCGCGGGGTGACGCTCGATCTCAAGACCGAGGCCGGTAAGGCCCTGGTGCAAGAGCTTGCCCGGCGCTCCGCCATCGTCATCGAGAATTACGCGCCCGGTGTTGCGGACAAGCTCGGGATCGGCGCGAAATCGGTGACCGCGACGGCGCCCGGCTTGATCTATCTGTCGATGGGGGCGTTCGGCGCGGAGGGTCCGTGGCGCAGCTTCCGCGCCTACGGCTCCACGGTCGAGCAGGCGTCGGGTCTTCCCTTCGTCAACGGCGAGCCGGGCGATTCGCCGACGATGCAGCATGTCGCCTATGGCGACCCTGTGGCCGGGCTATATGGCGCCGTGGCGGCCCTGAGCGCGTTGCACCACCGCCGGCGTACCGGTTCAGGCGCGATCATCGATCTCGGACAGGTTGAATGTCTGTTCCAATTGTGCGCGGACGCGCTCGTCGCGCAGTCGATGCAAGAGGCGATCCTCGCGCGGGACGGCAGTCGTCATCCGTTGTCGGCGTTGCGGATGATCGCGGACACGCAGCGTCCCGAGGAGTGGATCGCGGTGTCGGTCGAGACGCAGGCTCAGTGGAACGCGCTTGCGGCGCTTCTCGGCCGGTACGATCTCGCCGTCGTGGACACGGCGAATATGGCCACGCTTAAGCGAGGCGAGCTGGAGATGGAGCGTGCATTCGGCCGCTGGTCGAAGGATCTGTCGGCATCCGAGGCCGCTTCACTCGTTCAGGCTGCTGGCGTTTCGGCCGGACCTGTCCTTTCGTCGCACGATCTGCTTGAGGATGCGCAGTTGCGCGCCCCCCGGGTGAGGCGGGGCGCCCCCCCCGCCTTTCAAGGAAGCCACGATGCGCCCCACCCCCCCGGAAGTGT
>CAXUIE010000071.1:0-12445 GCA_964250825.1 uncultured Acidisphaera sp.
ATCCCGGCCGAGAAGCTGCTCGTCACCGTGTATGCCGAGGACGACGACGCGGCCGCCATCGCCGCCCGCCGCTGGGTGGTCGCGACGCGGGTCGGCGGCCTGGACGAGCAACTCGGCGGCGAGCGGCTGGCGCGCTTGTGCGCGCCGGCCGCGGCCAGCCTTGCCGCCGCGCTGCGATCGCTGCTGGTTTCGCCTCCGGTGGCCGAGCCGTCGGCTTGCGACCCTCGGGCGGCCTGGCGCGAGGTCGCCGACGGATTGATCCGGCAGATCGAGGAGCGGCTGCTGGGGCGCTCCGTCCGTGCCGGCCAGCTTGCGATGACGGCTGTGTAGGATAACGCCCGAACGAGGCGACGCTTCCGGCCGACCTTTCGCAGCGGCAGCACGACCAGGCAAAAGCGGGTCGGATGATCCTCGGCTGGAAAGGTTACCGAACGAAGGCTTTCTCTCGCGGGCCTCTACTTCGATTTATGCGCCTCTTCCCCGGTCTGACGACCCCGCAGGATACGACGGGCGCGGGCAAGACGGAGGCCGCGCTCGTTTTGTCGCAGCGTTTGGTTTCGGCCGGGCGCGGACATGGCATTTTGTTCGCCTTGCCGGCGTTCCCACGCGCGTCATAGCGGGCGATCATGGGATCGTCACCGGACCGGCTTGTGGAACTGCGGCGCTTCGCGGCGGTCCATTAGCCCGTAATCCCGGATGACCCGCACGGCGAGCTGCCGGTCGGGGCTGGTGTGCGCGGCCATGGCATGCTCGGCTTCTGCCATCGTGCCGAAGCTAGCCAGCGCCGCACGGTCCGCCGCGTCAACCACGCCTTCGAAGCGGTCCGTCGCGATCGCGCTGGCAAAGCCTGCGTCGCTCCCGCTCCCCCCTTCGCGGCCCAACCGGAGCACGACGGCGCGGGCGTCCCCGGCCTCGGTCTCGTCGAGGCGTTGCGCCGCCAGCGCGCGTGGCTGACCCCGCTCGATGATCGTCGCAACCTCGCCCACGCGGAGCCGATAGCCGGCGAAGATCTCTGCCCTCCCACGAGCCTGCCCGGCGAAGTGCACGGCATGGGTGCGCCACCGGATCACCGCCTTCTCGTCACGCCAAAGCGACAGCGAAAGCAGCACGCCATCCCTTGCAAGACTTCGATAGCGCGTGTTCTCCAGGAAGCCGTCGATCCGTTCGAGCTCGGGCCGCAGCACCCGCGCGATGTCGAAATAGCCATCCCACTTGTCCGCATGCGGTTTGACCTCGAAGATCACCGCGAACATTGGACTTCTCCTTCAACCTGGCTGTAGCCGCGTGCTCGTCACCTGCCCGCGCCCTGCCCGGCGCAACACCAGGAAGCCGATCAGCAGGAGGTTGACCACGTTAAACACCACCCCGGAGCCGAAAGCCGGTGCGTAGAAGCCGAAATGGTCGTAGAGCCGCCCGGCGAACCAACTGCCGAACGCCATCCCGCCCATGCCCGTGAACAGCACCAGCGGAATCCGCCACGACGCCTCGGCGGACGGGAACAGGTCGCGGGTCGCCACCGCGTAGGCCGGGATGATGCCGGAAAAGCCAATCCCATAGGCGGCGGCCACGGCGAACAGCCCGGCCTCGTTCTGCGTCAGCAGGAAGGCGCCGACCGCGACTGCCTGGCAGGCGGAGCCGGCGAGCACGGTCATCAGCCCGCCGTAGCGGTCGGCGAACACGCCCCAGAACTGGCGTGCGACGAACGCGCAGCCGAGCAACACCGAAAGCATCGTCGCCCCTGTGGCGGCGCCCAGGCCGATGTCGCCGCAAAAGGCGACCAGATGCGTTTGCGGGATCGCCATCGGCACGCAGCAACAGAACGCAGCCGCGCAGGTGATCACCTGCACGACGTTGGGCGATAGGCCGAGAATGGGCGCCCGTGACGTGCGCGTTGCCGCAGGCCGCGCGCCCGGGCCGGGGGTGCCCGGTGCCGGGCGGAGCAGCAACGCGGCGAGTGGCAGCATGCCCACCAGCACCAAGCCGGCGTAGCTCAGGTAGGCGACCCGCCACCCCGGACCTGCGATTAGTCGTTGGAACACTGCGGGCCAAACCACGCCCGCGATATACTGACCCGAGGCGATCAACGCGATTGCGGTGCCGCGCCGTTTATCGAACCAACGGCTGACATAGATCACCAAAGGCGGGTAGACCGCCCCCATCCCGAGAAAGCCGATCAACGCGCCGTGGCCAACGAGCAATGCCCAGATCTGCCCGGTCGCCGACAAGGCAAGCCCGGCGGCGATGCTGATAGTGCCGATCAGCACGCAAGTGCGGATGCCGACCCGGTCGGCCAACCAACCCATGGCAATCCCGCCAAGCCCGGTGCCGACAAAGGTCAGCGCTCCAACGAGCGCCAGCACCGAACGGCGGACGCCAAGCTGCAGCTCCATCGCCCGCAGCCCGACCACGATCAGCAAGGTCGAACCATAGGCGACGGACAAGATCGCGAGCACCGTCCCGGCAGCGACCCAGGAGGCTCGGCTTTCTATGGAACCTGCTTGGGCACGCTTGAAGAGGACGCCGTCGCCGTCGAGCATCCTGCCGTCTCCGTGCGCACTCCCGAAATGGGAGAAATGCGTCCATTCGCTGCGTGCGGCAACCGAGAAAGCGTTGGAGCTTAGCTTCGAATAATCCGATGTGCCAGGACGCGGGCGTGGCGCCTACGCGAGCGTGGCGCGTACAAGCAGTGGGTTTACCACTCGTAGGGATGATCCCCCGCGACGGCCTCCAGCCAGCTCTCTGACGATCCCGTCGCCCGCAGCGGACGTCAGTGCAAGCCTGACGCGTACTCGTTGTAGATAGATTGCAGCCGAACAACTCCCGATCGGATCCGCTCGGGCGGTGTCGAAGCGAAGCCGAGTATCAAACCCATCCGCCGCGGCGCATTCAAGTAGTAAATCGAGAGCGGGCGAAGCGACAGCCCGCGCCGTGACGCCAGATCACAAAATGCTTCGTCGTCGACCTCCGGCGGCAAATAGCCGACGACGTGCATACCGGTATCCGCCGGGTCCACATCGAGCCACTCGCCAGCCTGCGCGCGGATCTCCTCGATCAGGGTGTTTTGCCGCGTTTCGTAGAGTTTGCGCATGCGCCGGATATGCGCTGCAAAGTTGCCACTCTGGATGAAGCTGCACAGCGTGATCTGTTCAAGTAGCGGCGGATGTCGGTCGATGATTCCTTTTGCATTTGCGAAGGCCGACGCCAGCCGCGACGGCACGACGATATATCCTAGGCGGAATGACGGCAGCAGGGATTTGCTGAACGTGCCGAGATAGATCACTCGGCTCGATCGGTCCATGCTCTGCATTGCAGGCAACGGGGACCCGCGATAGCGATATTCGCTGTCGTAGTCGTCCTCGATGATCCAGGCTCCGCAAGCTTCTGCGAAGGCAAGTAATTGATGACGGCGCGCCATGCTCATCGTCATGCCGAGGGGATATTGCCGAGACGGTGAGACAAAGATCAGTCTTGGATGGGCTTCCCGCTCGCTTCCAACCTCCACGCGCAAACCATCTTTCGCCACCGGGACTGGCACGAGACGTGCGCCGGCGGCGATGAGCGCGCCGCGTGCACCCACGTAGCCGGGTTCCTCCAGCCACACGGGATCGTCTTGATCAATCAGCACACGGGCTAGGAGATCAAGCGATTGCTGGGTCCCCGAAGTGATGATGACGTCGTTGGCCGAGCAGTCGAGCATCCGAGCGGCCTTGAGGTGTTCTGATATCAGGGTGCGCAGCGGCCCGTAGCCCGCTGGGTCCGCATAGCCGAGCCAGCTTGGTTGTACTTGCCGCCAGCTCTGGACCATCAACTTGGCCCAGGCGCTAATGGGGAACTTGTCGAAGGCGGGAAGGTCGGCGGCAAAGGGGCCGGGTCGAGTCTGCCCGGCCGTAACAGACAGGTGCGTCAGTGCCCGCCCGCGCTCCGATAGGGCGGGGAACGCCTTTACGTCCGGGGCCTGCCCGCGAACGGGGCGCTCGCGCGGCAGGAAGTGATCTTCCGGCAGCAAACCGGCAACGTACGTTCCATCGCCAATTCGCGTCAGTAGATACCCTTCGTTGTGCAGCAGATCGAGCGCGGCAAGAACGGTGTTGCGGGACAGCCCCAACTCAGTCGCGAGGATTCGACTGGCGGGAAGCCGAGTGCTGGCGGCAAGACGGCCGCTCACGATGCTGCGCCGCATCGCATTGTAAAGCTGCTGATAGGCCGGCGTGGAACCGGTCGTGTCCAACACGAAACTAGCCAGCGCACCGCTAGCTCGCTTGTTCTGCGCGTCCAACTAGCCCTCTGCCTACAAAACGACCGTCCTTGCATGCAGTCTACGCAAAAATCACGCCACGGGCATGATTGGCACCGTCCGAAATGACGGATTGGACCTACTGCGTCTCCAGGGTCGTGAATAGGACAGTCCCGCGACATCGTGAGACTGGCAGCCTCGGCCAGGCACCCCGGGTCGACCACCGTTGGAGGTCTGAGATGCCGACCAAAACTGTGAGTGCGCCGGTGCTGAACGAGAACCAGCCGGTCCTGACCGTCGGCGGTCTACGTCGAAACTATCTCTCGATTACCGAAGTCGTGGCTCAGGCGATCGGGGTAATCGCGCCCTCGGTCATGCCGGCGTTGGCACTTCCCTCCGCGTACGAGGCGGCCGGTTATGGGTCCTGGCTGGGATACACAATCGCGACGATCGCGGTAATGTTCGTTGCTCTGAATATCAACGAGTTCTCCAGGCGGGAAGCCTCCCCCGGTTCCCTCTACGTCGTTGCGGCCAAAGGCCTCGGACCGATTTGGGGCGTGATCGGCGGCTGGTCGCTGCTGATCGGCTATATTTTCACCGGGGCCGCGGTCATCAGCGGCGCTGCCAACTACTTCCTCATCCTTTTCCATCAGCCGGACATCGCAAGCGGCGGCCAGTGGATGTTCGCGCTCGTGAGCTGCCTGGTCGTGGTGCTCGCGTGGTATCTCGCTTTCCGCGACATCAAGCTCTCGTCCAAGACCACGCTCGTCATCGAATGCGTCACAGCGACGCTCATCGTGTGTATCGCCGCCGCCGCGCTGCTCGGCCGCGGTCACGTCGTCGATCATCGGCAGCTCGGCCTGCAGGGCACCAACTTCACCGCCGTCCGGCTCGGGCTCGTGATCGCGGTGTTCAGTTTCGTCGGGTTCGAGGCGGCGACAGTCGTCGGCACGGAAACGCGCGACTCGTTCCGCGTCGTCCCGAAAGCCGTGCTTCTCAGCGTTGTCATTCCAGGCGTCTTCTTCATCGCGGTGGCCTACGCGACCGTCAGCGCCTTTCACGACCTGTCGCCCGTGCTGAACAAATCCGACGCGCCGCTGAACCAGCTCGCGACCAGTATCGGAGCTGGATGGGCGGGAGACTTAATCTCCCTGGGCGTCGCGGTTAGCTGTTTCGCCTGCATACTCGCCTGCATCAATGCCGCCGCGCGAGTGCTCTATGCGCTTTCCCGGCACGGTCTAGTGCATGCATCGCCGGCTCGAACACACCACAAGCACGCGACCCCGCATACTGCCGTCACCATCGTCGCTGTGTTGGCCCTCCTCGTCTCCCTCTCCTTGACCGCCTTCAAGGTCGGCGGGGTCGACGCGTTCGGCTTCTTCGGCACCATCGCCTCGTTCGGCTTCCTCACAGTCTATCTGTTCGTCTCAGTCGGCACACCGCTGTATCTCAAGCGGGCAGGGGCTCTCCGCGCCAAGCATGTCGCGATCTCGGTCGTGTCTGTGGTGTTGCTGCTCGTCTGCATCGAGGGCAGCCTTTACCCGGTCCCTGAATGGCCGATGTCGCTGATGCCTTATATTTTCCTGGCGCTGGCGCTGATCGGCCTCGCCTATTGCTGGGTGGTCCGCGTCCGCGCCCCGGGGGAGCTTGCAGCTCTGGAAGCAGACATGATGGCGTCGGGCGAATGAGCGAGGACGCCAGGATTGGCGCGTGGTCTGGAAGCTCGTTAAAGATGTAATTATTGCGACTAATCCGATGGACAGGAACTGACCGTGACTGCCAATACGAACAACCCAGCCCCGGACGAACCAGCGGCGCCGGCGGCGGCCAGTGCCACCGTGGCGCAGCCTCCGAGCGACAAGACCCGGCTGCGTCGCTACAACTGGTTGGCCAAATACGATCGCGACACGATCAACTCGATTATCGATGCCGGGATGGTTTGCCAAGTCGGCTACGTGATCGACGGAATGCCTTACGTCACGCCCACGAACCATTGGCGCATCGACGACTACGTCTACTGGCACGGATCCTCGGCCAGCCGCATGCTGAAGGCGCAGCAGACCGGCATCCCGGTCTGCTTCACGGTGACGCATTTGGACGGGATCGTCTTCTCCCGCGCCGCCTTCAATCACAACGTCAAGTTCCGCTCAATTATAGCCTTCGGTGAGGCCGAGTTTTGCGAAGAATCGGTCAAGCGCCACGCCCTTCAAGTGTTCACTGACCGTTTGGCGCCGGGGCTATGGGAATATGCTCGGCAGCCCACGGAGCAGGAGTGGAAGGCCAGCAAGGTTATCCGCATGCGGCTCGACGAGGTGTCTGCCAAGGTCGCCGACAACCTGCCGGACGAAGAGGCGGAAGACTATCAGTCGGACCGCTGGGCTGGTTCCGTTGGGCTTAGCCTCGTGCAGTCGTCGCCGGAGCCCGACCCGAAGCTGCGGCCCGGCGTCGAAATGCCGGAGTTCGTTAGGAATTTTCGCTACGGATGGTGAGCCGCGAACGCCGCCCCGCCGCCTTTCTAACCGGAGCTAGCCGGGGAAGCCGCGACCCGGCGAGCGCGATCGCTGCGGGCGGGCCTTTGCTTCTCTGGCCGCAACTCGTCGCGGCGCCTCCAGAGCCCAAAGCGCCCGGCGGCATTTCAGGAAGCATCAGATGAAAATTCTAGTGCTCCAGCATGTCGACGTCGAGCATCCCGGCGTGTTCCGCACATTTTGGACCGAGGCCGGCCATGAATGGGTGCCGGTGGAACTGGATGCGGGGGAGCCGATCCCGTGCTTCGACGGGTTCGACCTCATGGTGTCCATGGGCGGGCCGATGGACGTCTGGCAGGAGTCGATCCATCCCTGGCTCGTCGCGGAGAAGGCGGCCATCAAGCACTGGGTGCGGGAGCTCGAGCGGCCGTTCCTTGGGATCTGCCTGGGCCACCAGCTTCTGGCGGAGGCGCTCGGCGGCAAGGTCGGCCTCATGGCGCATCCGGAAGTCGGGCTGTCGCAGGTCGAGCTAACCCCAGCCGGTCGAGCCGATCCGATCCTCGCCGGGTTCGCGCCACAAGTGGAGACCTTCCAATGGCACGGTGCTGAGGTGGTCCGGCCGCCGGAACGGGCGGAAATCCTCGCGATCAACGCCGCTTGCCCGGTTCAGGCGTTGCGCTGGGGCCGGCACGCATACGGTTTCCAGTATCACTGCGAGATCGAGGCCTGCACGGTCTCAGATTGGGAAAGCATTCCCGAATACAGGGCGAGCCTTGAGGTCGCCTTGGGAGTGGCCGACGCGGCGGAGCTGGGCGGCCGCTTGCTGCCGAAGCTGGCCGACTTCCGGGCTGCGGCACGCCGACTGAACACCAACCTTATGGCGGTAGTTGAAGGCCGTGCGCCCGCCCGCTCTGTCTGACGAGTCAGGTCATTGGAAATCACAACGATGCCAGATACCCTTTCTAACGCCCCGCTATCCGGGACGGCGCCGAAGCTCGTTCTGGCCACGCGGGAGGAAGCCGACGCGTTCGTCGCGAAAGTGAGGGCGGAAGGCTATGATTTCGTGCGGTTCGAGCTCCCGGACATGGCCGGGCTCAGCCGAGGCAAGACGATCCCGATCAACCACATTACTGGATATCTCAGGAAGGGGCTGAACCTGTACGGCGGCACCGTGGCGTTGGACAGTTACTCCATCCCGGTCCGTAACTCTGGCTACAACGAGGAGATGAACTACCAGGACTGCATCATGGTCGCGGACCAGCAAACGTTGTCCCCGGTGCCTTGGCTAGAGAAGACGGGCCGGGTGATCTGCGACACGATGTGGTATGACGACCGGCCACAGATGGCGGCGCCGCGCCTGCTGTTGAAGAAGATGCTCGCGCTGGCGGAATCGCTCGGTTACGTCGCCAAGATGGGTCATGAGTACGAGTTTTACGTGGTCGACGCGGCGACGCGGCAGCCGATCTTCGGCGGGCAGCCCATCTTCGCCACGGCGCGAACCCACCAAGCCCCGGCAATCGACGCGCTGATCAAGGTGCTGCAGGCGCAGGGTATCGACATCATCACCTACAATGTCGAGCACGGGCCGGGGCAGGTCGAGATCAACTACGAGGCGCTGGACGGCGTCGCCGCTTCGGATTGCGCGTTCGTCTTCAAGAGTACCGTGAAGGAATACCTGGCCAAGCACGGGCTGCTCGCGACGTTCATGACCAAGCCCTACAAGGGTTTGTCCGGTAGCTGCTCGCATTTCCACATCTCGTTGATCGACAGGAAGACGGGATCCAACGCGTTCCTGGACATCGAGAAGGAGAACGGGCTGTCGGACGTGTTCCGGAGCTTCATTCAGGGCGTTCTTGATCACACGCCGGGCGCCATGGCGATCTGGAGCCCGACCCCGAACTGTTATCGCCGCATTCGTCCGCGGACCTATGCCCCATCGAACATTTCCTGGGGCATCCAGGATCGCTCGGCCAGCGTCCGGGTGAAGGCCAGCATGGATCAGGCGACGCACATGGAAGTGCGCGTGCCCGCCGCTATGTCGAACCCGTATCTCGTGGCCGCCAGCACGATCGCGGCCGGGCTGCTCGGCGTGCAGCAGAAGCGGGTGCTGAGCCCGGCCGGCTCGGGGCCGAAGGAGGACGACAGCAGCTACGCCAAATTGCCCACCGAGATCTACGATGCGCTCGATGCATTTGAGTCGGATACCGATCTGTGTGGGATGCTTGGCGAGGAGTTCACCCGCGTCTACCTGGCGATGAAGCGGCAGGAGGCGGCGCGGCTGCGCGACGAGATTCCGTTGGCTGAGACAAACGAGTATTTCGAGCTCTACTGAGGTGACGCAAGCTGCTCACTCTCCGGAGCTGAGCGCCGGGTCTCCTTTGCCAGGCGCGGAAGTGGCGTTCCTCGGCGTCAAGGAACTCGCCTCGGCATTTCGGGGGCGCGCGCTTTCGCCCGTGGAGGTCGCGCGCATGCTGCTGGACCGGATCGATACGCTCGACCCGCTCGTGAACGCGATCGTCTACCAGGACCGAACGACCACCCTCGCCATGGCGGAAGCAGCGGAGAAGCGCTACGCCCGCGGCGCTACGCTCTCAGCGCTGGACGGCGTCCCAGTCACCATCAAAGACCTGTCATCTGTCGCTGGCTGGCCGTACCGGAGGGGGTCGCTGACACTCGACCCGGCAATCCCTTCCCGCGAGGACGCGCCATGCGTGGCCCGGCTACGGGAAGCGGGCGCGGTGTTTCTGGCAAAAACAGCCACGCCCGAATTCGGATGTAAGGTCGTCACACGCAGCCCGGTGCACGGTGTCACCGCCAATCCGTATAATCTGGCGCGGACGCCCGGCGGCTCGTCCGGAGGGGCGTCTGCTGCGCTAGCGCTGGGCTTCGGACCGCTCGCCGTGGGCAGTGATGGCGCCGGATCGGTGAGGATCCCGGCGTCGTCGACCAATGTCTTCGGTTTGAAGCCCGGGTTCGGCCGGGTTCCGGCCTTCCCGCCGGACATTGACATGCCGCACTCCGTGGTCGGGCCGATGGCGCGCGCCGTGGCGGACGCGGCCTTGATGCTCGACGTGATAAGCCGTCCGGAACCCCGGGACCCGTTTGCCTGGCCGGTACCCTTCGTGCTGCCTGGCGACCTGCAACAGCCGGACCTGTTCGGCTTCCGCATCGCGGTCTCTGCTCGCCTGGGGTGCACGGCGCCACTGGCGGACGCGGAGGTGGATGCGCTGGTCGCCGGGTCCGGACCCTTGCTGGCCGCGGCAGGGGCAGACGTCGAGAACGCGAGCCCGCTTTGGCCGGTCGACCCGCTAGAACCATTCACGGTATTCTGGGAAACTACCTGCGTTGCCGCCGTGAATGCCGTTGCACCTGGTCTGCAACCCCGGCTGGACCCGTTGCTGCATACCGTCGCTGCGTCAGGACGAGCAATTGATTTCGGTCGTTTCCAACGAGCCCTCGAGCAGCGCATGGCGATAAGCGCCGCGTCCAAGTCGTTCTTTAATCAGTTCGATCTCTTGGTCGGCCCCGTGATGCCAGTCGCACCCTTCCAGGTCGAGCGTGACGCTCCCGAAGGCTTTGCCGACGAGGATTGGTCCTGGTGTCCTTACACGTATGTCTGGAACATGACGGGCCAACCCGCGGCTTCCGTCCCAATCGGGTTTACGGCATCCGGTCTTCCCGTGGGCGTGCAGATCATCGGGCGCCTTGGTGCCGAGGCCGATGTGCTGCGTGCCGCAGCGGCCATCGAGCAGCAGCGGCCTTTCCATCGCCGACATCCTGTCATTGCCAATCAAAGCCATCGCCATGCCAGGTAGTGCTGCCTCCAGGCCTGGCCCGAGCCAGGCGAGGTCTCAGTCCTGCGCGGCCGCCGCGAGCACGTCTTCACACCACTGCCGGAACGTCGTCGGCGTGGTAGCGTCCGCGGTGCGCGGCAGGGCGTTGTCCAGCCCTTCGTTCTTGGCCCTCATCATGTCGACGAAGCCCCGCACGAAAGCCGCCGACATGCCGCGCTCGCCAAGCTGCGCCTCGAAGGCGTCGAACGGCACCTGCTGGTAGCGCACAGGCCGGCCCAGCACGTCGGCCATGATCGCAGCCATGTCGTTGAACGACAGATCCTCGGGGCCGAGCAGGGGCACGTCCGCTTGGCCGCTCCAGGACCGGTCAGACAGCAACCGGGCGGCAACAGCGCCGATGTCGCTTGCGGCGATCTGCGGCATGGGCCGATCAGCGTCGATCGGCCCAAAAAACACGCCCTCCTTCAGGATCGACTGAAGCTGCATCTTCATATTGTCCATGAACGCGGGCGCGGCGAGGCTGCGAAGAGCGACGCCGGTCGCGGCGATCAGCTCGTCCATGCGCTGCGACACGGTCGCCAAGCCGGCGCGCTCCTCCCACCGCGTGCCCCGGGCGAGCGCCTTGACGTCGACCACGCGCGCGACGCCGAAACGGCTGATCGCCGCACAGGCGGGGCGGGTGAAGTCGAGATAGGCCGCCTCCACGCTCGCGGTCCGCGGATCGGGCGGCACGAGCCAGAACAGCGCGTCGGCGCCGGCCAGCGCCTCATCCACCACGGCGGCGTCGCCGTGCGACCCCCGCATCACCTCGACACGATCGCCAATTTCGCCCGGCAGATGGGACGGGTCGCGCGCGATCACGCGGACGGGCTCGCCGCGATCGAGGCAATGGCGGACGACGTGGCGGCCGATCTGTCCGGTGGGCGTGGTGACGACGATCATCGCGGCCTCCGATCACAGCGATATATTGTTTGCGGATATCGATGTTACCATCGCCGTTGCAATTGCGGCTTTCGTCGGCCGCCGCTCGGGACTACGCGGATAGGATGACAACCACGCGATCAGATGCGGAGGAGCCCGCCCAGTCCACCCGGCTTCGCATCCTTGATGCCGCGCTGTCGTTGACCCAGGCCGAAGGGCCGGAGGCCGCGACGACCAGAGCGGTCGCCGAAGCGGCTTGCGTGCAGGTGTCGACGATCTACCGGCTGTTCGGCGACAAGCAGGGGCTGCTCGATGCGGTGGCGGAGCATGGCGTCGCGGCCTATGTCGCGTCCAAGGCGGAGCGCGCGCCCAGCGCCGATCCCGTCGATGAGATGCGGCACGGCTGGGACAGCCATGTTGCGTTCGGGCTCGCCAACCCTGGCCTATTCGCGATCATGAGCAGCCATCCGCGGTCGCCCGCTGCGGCGGAGGGCTTGCGCATTCTGAGGACGCGCATCCGCGCGATCGCGGGGGCGGGCAGGCTTCGGACCAGCGAGGAGCGTGCCGTCTCGATGCTGCCTGCCTGCTGCGTCGGCGTCGTGCTGACCCTCGTCGCCGACGGCAAGACCGACGCCGGCGACCTTTCCCACGCTACGCGCGAAGCGATTCTCTCAGCTATCACGACCGATGCCGCCGGTGTCGCCCCGATTGCTCAACAGACTGCGGCGGCAGCGCTGCGGACAACCTTGGATCAGCCGGCCGGCTTGAGCAAAGGTGAACGCGGTCTGCTCGATGAACTCCTGGAACGTTTATCCAGGGGCGGTTCCTAAAAGGCTCAAGCGCTTGGGGGAATTGACGCCGCCAGGGCGCGCGCCGACAACGCCGCCGATGACGTCGTGGGTTCTCAGCGAAGGGTACGCCGGGCTCCAGGCGCAGGCGTTGGGGCTGGCCGAGGCGGCGGGCCTTGCGCCGTCGGCGCACGTGCTCAACCCACGCGCACCGTGGCGCGCCTTCCCGGCCGCCTGGTG
>CAXUIE010000072.1:0-8337 GCA_964250825.1 uncultured Acidisphaera sp.
GGGCGTCAAGGCGCCGAGGCGCAAGGTGGCGGCCAGCGCGGCGAACCGCCCCGCCAACCGGCGCAGCCGGTGCCAGAGCAGGAGGATCAGCGGGCCGGACACCGCGCCGCCCCGGCTGCGCGCCGCGACCGCCCGGCACAGCACCTCGATGATGTGGGCGAAGCGGTCGGCCGGATCGAGGATGGTAGGGTTGTTCACTAACATTGTTAGATCACAATCGACGCATCGTGGAAAGCAAAAAATCGGGCACCGACGGACGTTGAGGCGCGGCCGAAAGCCCCGGACGACGATCGTCGGGGATCGACGCCGGAGATCGGCTGTACGGGACGATAGGCAACTTGCCGCAACCACATGGCTCCGAGCCGCCATGGCTCACCAGCACGTATATTTTCCAGACGCTTCGCACGAACGCATAACAATACATATGAAACCACCTAGCGGCTAACGGCGCGGCGGCGGTTCTTTATCGTGCGTGCTTCTTGGCCAGTTGCCGTGCTTCCATCGGCGCGCGATGGAGGACGCGCTGACAGGGCAGATCGCCGCCAAGAGAGCAGGAACAGACCGGGCGCGGCGCGGGGGCGTTCAACCGCCTGCTTCACGAGCGATCGGATACCACGCTGGAGGAGGTCCTTGAGCGCCCCGAGGCGCCGTCGATTCTCTCGTTCAAGCTGCGCCGGGTAAGTGTACTTTGTTGTGCGCGCAAAAGTATGCCGGGAAATGCATTACCCGCGAAGTGCTATCAAATTCAGAACCGGTATCATGT
Organism: uncultured Acidisphaera sp.; assembly: GCA_964250825.1. Taxonomy (GTDB): domain Bacteria; phylum Pseudomonadota; class Alphaproteobacteria; order Acetobacterales; family Acetobacteraceae; genus CAVWQV01. The sequence continues at coordinate 764 of CAXUIE010000072.1, forward strand.
TTTCCGGGCGATTGGAGCGACGATGATATCTGTTATCGTTTCCTCCTTGTTTATAGCTTGCATCGCAACCTGCTTGTCGTCGGTCATAAGCAGTTCTGGTTGGGCAAAAATCCGCAACGCATCTATGACATCTAGCACTCCAAAATCCCGCCGGTCAGCGAGCATTCTAGCAACCTCCCGATGCGCGGGTCTCGGTAGCACAGCTTCTCTAGGTTCCCGTGCATCTGAAGATATGAACGCCTGAACGATTTGAAATCCTTCGTAAAACGTCTGCATGAAGTCGCCATCATGAGCAAGAGGGCATATAACAAGGTTCTTGCCGTCATCCTTTCTTACTTTATCACTCCTGCCCTGCTTCGTTGGCACGATCCCTATCCTCAACCCCTTAGCGCCCTCCAGTGCTGCGGGATTGTTCTTTACTGTCGTTCCCACCCACCGGTCACTGTCCGCACATCCCACAAAGAGGTCCGCTTTCCATAAACCGCTAATGGAATACGGCAGCCACAGATCAGCATCTGGAGAGCTTCTTCTCCTCTTAGCGGCAAGGGCTATCGATTGCAGGTGTCTTTTTAACTTGGCCGGTCGTCCAGCCGTTCCATACAAAAGCGTTGAGTCATCGGTCAACGCAGCGCGAGCCGTATCAATCAAACGCAGCGCGCCGTTTTTCTCTGCCCCAAACAGGATAGACGTCGTTTCACTACCGGTTACGCGGCATAGCTTGATCGCGTCCGCAACTCGCTCCACAACTCTGGCGTCTCTCGTATGCAACGCCTCATGAACCGCATATTCAAAGCAAATACCGCAATCGCCGTCTCCAGGCTTGTAGAGCCGCGCTAGTAGTTTCATCGAGACATTATCATGTGTGCCGATTTCAGCGATGATGTCGCCTTTGAGTGCATATAGGACGCCGGTTAGAATGGGGCGCACAACCGCAACAAGAGCCAACACCTCGTCCGACACCTGATTGAGTTGCCGTTCCTGCCGGACTCGCATAATGGGTTTTGTCCCCCGCCGATGGGAAACTTTACCACAGGGGAGGCCGTAGCCAAGGTAAGGAGATAGGTCGGAAACGTTGGCGAGTATCATTAAGGATACTGACCCACTACCCACTATCCGGCGGGGTCGACGGGACGCTGTTCCCGGCGCATCATGGCCGCCGTATCGCTTCCAGCCGCCGCTGGCGCGATATCCTCGGCCGCGCTTGAAGGACCAACCATGTATCCAGAAACCTCCCTCTTCATCGACGGCGCTTGGTGCAAGCCCGCCGCCGGCGGGTCCATCCCCGTGGTCAACCCGGCAACCGGCGAGACCATCGGCGCCGTCGCCCACGCCGAGCGAGCCGATCTCGACCGCGCGCTGGAGGCGGCGGAGAAGGGCTTCAAGCTGTGGAGCCGCGTGTCCGCGTTCGACCGCTCCAAGCTGATGCGCAAGGCGGCCAACCTGCTGCGCGAGCGGGCGGACGCGATCGCGCCGTTGCTGACGATGGAGCAGGGCAAGCCGGTGATCGAGGCGAAGGGCGAGACCCTGGCGGCCGCGGACGTGATCGACTGGTTCGCCGAGGAAGCCCGCCGCACGTACGGCCGGGTGATCCCCGCCCGCGCCGAGGGCGTCTACCAGCTCGTCATCAAGGAGCCGGTCGGGCCGGTGGCGGCGTTCACGCCGTGGAACTTCCCGATCAACCAGGTGGTGCGCAAGCTGTCGGCGGCGCTCGCCGCGGGGTGCTCCATCATCGTCAAGGCGCCGGAGGAAACCCCGGCCTCGCCGGCGAAGCTGATCCGCGCCTTCGCCGACGCCGGCATCCCGGCCGGCGTGATCAACCTCGTCTATGGCGTGCCCGCCGAGGTGTCCGAGTACCTCATCCCGCATCCGGTGATCCGCAAGATGTCGTTCACCGGCTCCACCGTGATCGGCAAGCAGCTCGCGGCGCTGGCGGGGGCGCACATGAAGCGGGTGACGATGGAGCTCGGCGGGCACGCCCCGTCCATCGTGTTCGACGACGCGGACGTGGAGCTTGCGGGCAAGATGCTGGCCGGCGCGAAATACCGCAACGCCGGCCAGGTTTGCGTGTCGCCGACCCGCATCCTGGTGCAGGAGCAGGTGTACGACCGGTTCGTCGACTCGTTCCTGGCCGCGACCAAGAACGTGAAGGTGGGCGAGGGGCTCGAGAAGTCGAGCACGATGGGGCCGCTCGCCAACCCGCGACGCGTCACCGCAATGGAGGGCTTCATCGCCGACGCGGTGAAGACCGGGGCCGAGCTCAAGACCGGCGGCAACCGGATCGGCAACAAGGGCAACTTCTTCGAGCCCACGGTGCTGACCAACGTCCCGCTCGACGCGCGCGTGATGAAGGAGGAGCCGTTCGGCCCGCTCGCCATCATCAACACGTTCTCGGGCTTCGACGACGTGGTGGAGGAAGCCAACCGGCTGCCGTACGGGCTCGCGTCCTACGCGTTCACCAGGTCGGCGCGCACCGCCAACGCCGTCGCCGCCGCGGTGGAAACCGGCATGATCACCATCAACCATTTCGGCCTCGCTTTGCCCGAGGTGCCGTTCGGCGGGGTGAAGGACTCCGGCTACGGCTCCGAGGGCGGGTCGGAGGCGATCGAGAGCTATCTCAACACGAAGTTCGTCAGCCAGGCGGGGCTGTGAGGCGACGGCGGGAGCCAGAAGGCTCCCCCGCCCGTCGCGGGAGCGGGGCCGGGCTGGAACCCCGCTTTGCCAAGGCTTTCGCCGGGATGACGGACAACAAGCGGAGAACGCGCGGTTACTCCGCGGCGGCCGGCCGAAGTTCGACCTTGAGCCAGCCCGGCTCGCGCTTGTCGAAGGCCTGGTAGGCCTCGATCACGTTCGTCAACGGCTCGACCTTGGTGAGGATCTTCACCGGGTCGATCATGCCGATGCGCACGAGATCCACCAGATGCGGCACGTGGGCGCGGTGATTGCAGTTGCCCGCCTTGATGGTGAGGTTCCGGTTCATCGCCTGGCCGATCGGGAAGCTGCTCGCGGCCGGCGGATAGACGCCGACGATCCCGATGGTGCCTGCCTTGGCGACGGCCTCGACCGCCCAGTCCAGCACCTGGCTCGGCGCGTCGCCCGGCACCCAGTTGCCGTCGCGCGGATGCTGCTCGGGCGCCACCTGCTTCTGCTCCCGGGCGAACTGCTCGGCTTTCGCCTCGGCCTGCTTGGCGGCCGGGCCGTGATGCGCGTGCATGGCGTCCACGCCGACGGCGTCGATCACCCGGTCCACGCCGACGCCGCCGGTGAGCCGCTTGATGGTGGCGACCGGGTCCTCCTTCTCGAAGTTCACCACGAGCGCGCCCTGGCGCCGCGCCATCGCGAGTCGGTCCTCGTACTTGTCCACCGCGAGGATGCGCCCGGCTCCCTTGAGCTTGGCGCTGGCGATGGCGAACTGGCCGACAGGCCCGCAGCCGAACACCGCGACCGTGTCGCCTTGGCCAACCTCCGCCAGCACCGCGCCGAACCAGCCGGTCGGGAAGATGTCGGAGACGAGGATCGCTTGATCGTCCGACACCTCGTCGGGCAGCTTCACCATCGTCGTGCTGGCGAACGGGATGCGCGCTCGCTCGGCTTGCAGCCCGTTGATCGGGCCGGTGGTTTCCGGGCCGCCGAAGAAGCTGGTGCCGGCCGCCGCGCCGTTCGGGTTCGCGTTGTCGCATTGCGCGAAATAGCCGGCGCGGCAGTAGGAGCAGGTGCCGCAGGCGATGGTCGAGCAGATCACCACGCGGTCGCCGACGTCGAAATCGCGCACATCCGAACCGAGCTGCTCGACCACGCCGACACCTTCGTGCCCGAGGATGGTTCCTGGCTTCATGCCGGCCATCGTGCCGCGAACGAAGTGCAAATCGGTGCCGCAGATCGCGGAAGAGGTCAGCCGCACGATCGCGTCGGTCGGCTGCTCGATCTGCGGGTCGGGAACATCGTCGAGGCGGATGTCGCCCACGTCATGCCAAACAACGGCTTTCATCGCTTGCTCCTGCCTTCGCAGCCGGCGCAACGCCCGGGCGCCCATGCAGGTGCATCAGTTCTCGGTGAGCGGGAGTTCTCGGTGAGCGGGTGCGGCGGCCGAGGCCCGCGGCGGATTGTGCTCGCCCAGCCGCGGCGAGTCGGCCGTGGTGTGCGGGCGCGCGCCATCGAACGAGATCGGCAGCCCGACAACTGAAAGATTGCTGCCGGGCAGGGTGCGCATCAGGTCAACCGCGCGCAACTGCTCGCTTTCGGCGAGTTCGGCGATGTCGTTCACCGGCGAGCAGGGCACGCCGACCGCCTCGAGTGCCGCCATCCAGTGCGCCCGGGTGTTGCCGCGGAGCACGGGGATCATGAGCGACACCAGCGCTTCCCGGTTGGCGGCCCGCTTGCGGCCGTCGGCGAAGCGTTCGTCCTGCACCCATTCCGGGTAGCCGAGTGCCCCGGCGCATTTAACGAACAGCCGGTCGTTGCCGGCGGCGATGCAGATCGGCCGGTCGGCCGTCTCGAATGTCTGGTAGGGGACAATGATCGCGCTTCCCGTGCCGTGCCGCTCCGGCACATGGCCGGTGAGCAGGTAGGCGTTCAGCGGCCCATCGACCCAGGCGACCGCGCTCTCGAACAGGGACGTGTCGACCACGCATCCCTTGCCGGTGGCGTGGCGCTGCTGCAGGGCCGCGAGCGCCCCGATCACGCACCACATGCCGGGCGCCCGGTCGTTGATGGCGGGGGCGCAGAAAGTGGGCGGGTCCTCGGGGCGGCCGGTGAGGGTCATCACCGCCCCGTAGGCTTGCAGCAGCGGGTCGAACCCGGGTGCCAGCCGCAATGGGCCTTTATAGCCGAACGCCCAGATCGAGCAGTAGATCAGCCGCGGGTTGAGCGCGAGCATCGGCTCCGGCCCGAGGCCGAGCGAATGGACGACGCCGGGCCGGAGGTTCTGGATCAGGATGTCGGCGTCGCGGACCAGCGCGCGGAGCCGCTCCACGTCGGCCGCGTTCTTGATGTCGAGCGTGACCGATTGCTTGCCCCGGTTTGTGGCGTGGAAGACCACCGAATCGCCGTCCACGAAGGGCGGCCCCCAGCGCCGCGCATCATCGCCGCCGTCCGGCTTTTCCACCTTCACCACGTCGGCGCCCATGTCGGCCAGGATGACGCCGGCGAGCGGCCCGGCGAGCGCTTGGCCGATCTCGATGACTTTCAGGCCGGCGAGGGGAAGGGACATTCGGTCTCCTGTTTCGCGCAGATGTCCGCGCTACTCCTGTGCGTAACGCCACACCGTGGCCGGCTGCTGCGCCCCTTCGTCGATCGTCCATTGCGGCAAGGACAGGCCGGGGGCGACGTCGCTGAACACCATGCGGAGCCGCGTGCCGATGCCGACCTGGCGCACCATGTCGGGCGGCGCCAGCGCGCCGTCCGGGGTGGCGAGATTGCCCAACACGCGGATCGCCTCGTCCGGCGTCGGCTTGCCCTTCTGCGTGTCGAGATCGACCAGCAGGATCATGTACGGCGTGTGCGCGCCGAACGCCGGCTGGATCGCGTGGTGCACCTCGCCGTACGAATGCAGCGCGCCCCGTCCCTCGACCGGAACCCAGCGGGCGCGGGCGTCGCTGCACCAGGGGCAGCCGGTGGTGGGTGGATAGCGGATGAGATGGCACGCCTCGCATTGCTGCAGGTGGAAATCGTGCGCGGCGCAGTGGCGGAAATACGCGAGGTTCTCCACCTCGAGATCGTTGAGGTCGAGCGGCATGTCGAGGTAGGTCGCCTGGATCGTCATGTGCTTGCTCCCCGCTCAGCCGCGCCGCATGACCATGGCCGAGCCCGTCCCCGGCATCGCCCAGCCGAGATTGGCGGTGAGCTCGACGTCCTTGACCTGCCGGCAGCCGCCTTCCTTGTAATCATGCGTGTGCTGGCGCTTGCCGTCCGGCCCCGCCGGGCAGGAATCATCCACGTCATGCCGGAGCTGGCGGACGTTCTCGATCACCATGTTCATGCCATGCGTGTAGCCCTCACAGAGATGGCCGCCGGATGTGTTGTTCGGCCGCTTGCCGCCGAGCCGCATGATTCCGTTGCTGACGTAATCGCCGCCTTCGCCCTTGGCGCAGAACCCGTAATCCTCCAGTTGCAGCATGGTGGTGAAGGTGAACGCGTCATAGGCGCCGGTCGCGTCGATGTCGTCGGGGCCGACGCCCGAGTTCGGCCACAGGATGTCCTTCGCGTAGTAGCCGGCGACGCGCGAGATCGGGCCGTGCTGGTAGTGCATGTCCATGCGCGGCTTGTTGCAGCGCCCGACGACGCCGCGGATCAGCGCCGGCGTGTGGCGGAGGTCGCGCGCGCGCTCGGCGCGGGTCACGATGACGCAGGTCGCGTTGTCCGTCTCGACGCAGCAATCGAGCAGGTGGAGCGGCTTGCAGATGATGCGGCTGCTGACGACGTCCTCCACCGTCATGCGCTTCTTGTAGAGCGCCTTCGGGTTGTTCGACGCGTGCTCGCTATGGATCACCTTCACGGTCGCGACCTGCTCGGGCGTGGTGCCGTGATCGTGCATGTGCCGCATGAAGGTGGGCGCGAACATCTGCCCCGCGCTTTGCCAGCCGTACGCGCGCGAATGCAGCATGTCGCCCGAGACGGGGGCGGCGGCGCGCGCGCCGGTGCCGCCGATGCGCACCTGCGAGTAGCCGTTCATGGAGCGGAAGATCGCCACGCATTGGCAGAGCCCCGCTTCCATCACGCCGATGGCGATGCCGATCAGCGCCTCGGTGGACGACCCGCCGCCGAACACGTCCATGTAGAAGTTGAGCCGGATCGCGCAATCGCCGGCGATCATCGGGCCGAAGGTGGAATCCACACCCTGATAGGAGAGCATCCCGTCGATGTCGGACGGCTTGAGGCCCGCGTCGGCCATTGCGTGGCGGACGGCCTCGCTGCCCATCGCGCGCGTGGTGCGGCCGGAGCCGCGGGTGTACGGCGTCTCGCCCACGCCGACGATCGCGTATTTGTCGCGCAGGTACCTCGGCGTGCTGGCGTCGGTGTCCGCCGGTAGCGGCATCACGTCGTCTCCCCCGTTCTCCGGGCGATTGCAGGACCTCGCTCGCGGGGTGTCAAGCGAGGCCGCCGCCAAGCGAGCTATGCGGGAACGGGGCGGGCGCGCTGGTTGTACATCAGCTTGGCTCGCCGCTCCTGCTCCTCGGCCGGCAGCTTGGAGACGTCCTCGGCGAGGTCGGCCCCGACCGCCATGCCCTTGCGCACGCCGGGCCGCGCGCCGAGCTCCTCGAACCAGCGCTTGAAGTGTTTGAACTCCTCGAGGTCCTGGCCCTGCGCTTGCCAGTTCACCGTCCAGGGATAGCAGATCATGTCGGCGATCGTGTATTCGTCGCCGGCGAGATAGCGGCTCTCGTGAAGCCGGTTGTTCAGCACGCCATACAAGCGGTTCACTTCGTCGGTGAAGCGGCGCACGGCGTAGCCTTGATCGCCCTGCTTGTCGCCCAGCCGGCGGAAGTGGCCGCATTCGCCCGATTTCGGCCCTTGATTGGCCATCTGCCAGATCAGCCACTCGGTGACCTTGGTCCTGCCGCGCAGGTCGCGTGGCATGA
>CAXUIE010000072.1:8347-12316 GCA_964250825.1 uncultured Acidisphaera sp.
TGTCGGCGATATAGAGCTTCCCGGCGCCCTACTCGAACACCTAGATGGGCGCGCCGCCGCCCTCGGGGTCGTGATCCACCAGCACCGGCATCCGGTGGTTGGGGTTCATGCGGAGGAACTCGGGCTTGAACTGGTCGCCGCGCCCGATGTTGCACGGGACGACGCGATATTCGAGCCCCAATTCCTCGAGCAGGATGGTCACCTTCTTGCCGTTCGGCGTGGGCCAGAAATGCAGGTCGAGCATCGAGCCGCTCCATGCGTGGTTCACTTTGGAGCCTACGCCGGACCCGTCGGGCCCGACAGCCCTGGTTCGGTCGCGGCCGGGCGGGAGGGTGACGCGCAGTTTCCGGCGCGCTACGGTCACGCAAATGAAAGGATCACGCGTGCCTAGCCCAGCGCCCGGCGCCATCGATTGCGACGTGCACATATCCCTGCCGAGCACGCAGGCATTGATGCCCTATCTCGACGAGTATTGGCGCGAGCACGTCCTGACGCGCGGGCTCGACCGCGACAACCTGGACCTCGGGGCCTATCCGCCCGGCTCGCCGCTTAGCGCGCGGCCCGACTGGCGGCCGTCAAACGGGCGGCCCGGCAGCGATCTCGCGATGCTGCAAGCGCACGCGCTCGACGGCTTTGGCATCAGCGTCGCGATCCTCAACTGCCTGCACGGCGCGCAAGCCATCTTCGCCGAGGATCTGTCGGCGGCCTTCTGCCGCGCGATCAATGACTGGATCGCCGCCGAGTGGCTCGATCGCGACGAGCGGCTGCGCGCGTCCATTGTCATCCCGGCGCACAGCGCCGAGCTGTCGGTGGCCGAGATCGAGCGGCGCGCGGGTGATCGCCGGTTCGTGCAGGTGCTGATGCTGGTGATGGGCGAGCTGCCGCCCGGTCGCCGGCAGCATTGGCCGATCTATCGAACGGCCGAACGGCTCGGACTGCCCATCGGCATCCACCCCGGCAGCAGCTATCGTCATGCGCCGACCTCGCTCGGTTGGCCGTCCTACTATCTCGAGGATTACGTGCTGCAATCGTCGGCGTTCGCCGGCGCGCTCAACAGCTTCGTGACCGAGGGCGTGTTCGTGCAGTTTCCGCGGCTCAAGGTGGTGCTGCTCGAATCGGGCGTCACCTGGCTGCCCAATTACATGTGGCGCGCGGACAAGACCTGGCGCGCGGCGCGCATCGAGGTGCCGTGGAACAAGCAGGCGCCTTCGGAGCAAGTCCGCGCCCATGTCCGGCTCACGCTCCAGCCCTTCGACGCGCCGCCGACCGCCGAGCAGGTGCGCCGAATCATCGAGGAGCTCGGCTCGGACGAGCTGCTGCTGTTCTCGACCGACTACCCCCATTGGCATTTCGAGGGCCACGAGGCGGTGCCGGACGGGCTTCCGCCATCGCTCGTGGAACGAATGCTCTTGCGCAATCCGCTCGACACCTATCCGCGTTTGACGCAAGAGGCGTCGGTAAGCATGGAGAAAACGCCATGACCGTCACAGTGCTGGACCGGGCACCCGAGTTGTCCAGCCAAACCCGGCTCGGCTACGTCGATTGCGACATCCACCCTTACGTGCGCTCGCCGGCCGATCTCGACCCGTTCCTGTCGGAGCGCTGGCGCAAGCACCGGGTGACCGTCGGCGCGCGGGCGCGCCAGGCGCTGTCCAACGCGCCGCAGTATTTTCGGCTTTCGCCGGGCACGGGGATGCGGCGCGACGCTTGGCCGGCGGATGGCAGCCATCCCGGCTCGGACCTCGGGCTGATGCGCGAGCAACTGCTCGATGCGTTCGGCGCCGCGCACGGCATGATGCTGCCGCTGGTTGCGCGTTGCTCGGACGAGCGCAACGTCGAGTACGGCGCCGCGCTCTGCACCGCCGTCAACGATTGGCAGGCGCAGGTGTGGAGCGATCCCGAGCCGCGGCTGAAGGGGTCGGTGCAGGTCGCGGTGGAGTGGGCGGAATCGGCGATCGCCGAGATCGAGCGGCGGGCGGGGGACCGGCGCTTCGCCCAGGTGATGATCCCGCCGCGCGGCCTCGAGCCGCTCGGGCGACGGCGCTACTGGCCGATCCTGCAAGCGGCGGCGGCCAACGGCTTTCCCGTCGCCCTGCATCTCGGCGGCACGAGCGGCCACCCGTCCACGGGAAGCGGCTGGCCGTCATTCTACCACGAGGAGCACCACTCCTACGTGCAAAGCATGGAGGCGCTCGTCACCAGCCTCGTCGTCGAGGGAGTGTTCGAGCAGATCCCCGACCTCCGCGTGGTGCTGGTGGAAGGCGGCTTCGCCTGGCTGCCGTCGCTGTGCTGGCGGCTCGACAAGCATTGGCGGCGGCTGCGCGAGGAGGTGCCTCACCTCCGGCGCCTGCCGTCCGAGTACGTGCGCGAGCACATCTGGGTCACGACGCAGCCGATGGAGGAGCCGGAGCGGCCGGACGACCTTCTCGCCACCTTGGAGTGGATCGGCTGGGACCGGGTCATGTTCTCGACCGACTACCCGCACTGGGACCAGGACGACCCGCGCTACGCGTTCAAGGTGGCGCTGCCGGAGGCAGGCCGGCGCAGACTGTTCCGCGACAACGCGGTGGCGCTGTACGGCCTGGATTAGTGGACGGCCGCGTTACCCCACTCCTCATTCCCGCGCAGGCGGGCACCCACGCCCGCGCGTTCGTCCGGGGCCGCGCGCCTGGGTGCCCGCCCGCGCCGGAATGACGGGCGGCAAACCCCAGCATGGCCCGCCACGTCGTCGCCGCCGCGGACGAGATCGCGCCGGGTGATTGCAAGATCGTGACCGTGCAAGGGCGGGAGATCGGCGTGTTCAACTTGGGCGGCGAATACTTCGCTCTGGTGAACCGCTGCCCGCATGAAGGCGCGCCGCTGTGCCGGGGGCGCGTTGTCGGCCTGGCGAGCGCCGAGGCGCCGGGTCAGTACAGCCTGACGCGGCAAGGCGAGCTGCTGCGCTGCCCGTGGCACGGCTGGGAGTTTGACATCCGCACCGGCCAGTCTTGGTGCGATCCGGAAACGGTGCGCGCGCGCGCCTACCGCGTTACCGTCGAGGCTGGGAATGCGCTCGCGAAGGGTCCATTCGTCGCCGAAACAGTGTCGGTACGGGTGGAAAGCGCATACGTCGTGGTGGAGATCTGAGCGCAACTCCGCCAAGCCTCCTCTTCCCGTTTCCGTTCCCCGACCCAAATAAACCATGGGTTCGGCGCGGCCGGCCCGAGGTTCAGAGGACGGTCGTGTCGGAACGTGCTGTTGTCGCCATCCCCGCTTGCAACGAGGCGGAACGCCTTTCTGCGTGCCTCGCCTCGCTCGCCGCCCAGCTGGCGGGGCCGCCGCCGGAGGTCGTGGTGCTTCTCAACAACTGCACGGACGACTCCGAAGCCGAAGTGAGGCGGTTCGCCGCCGCCGTCCCGATGCGTGTCCACGCCATCTCGCGCGCGCTTCCGCGCCATCGCGCATTTGCCGGCACCGCGCGCCGGCTTGCCATGCTGCATGCCGCGCGGCTGGCCGGGCCGGACGGCGTGTTGCTGACCACCGACGCCGATGCCGTTCTGCCGCCCGACTGGCTGGGCGCAAATCTGCGAGCGTTGCAGGGGGCCGACGCCGTCACCGGCCGTGCAGTGATCGACGCGGGGGAGGCGCGGGCGATCCCGCAAGCGCTGCATGACGCCGATGCGCGCGAGTGTGAGTACGGCACGCTGCTCGACGAGATCGCGTCATTGCTCGATCCCGACCCCGCCGACCCTTGGCCGCGTCATGACGAAGCGAGCGGCGCCAGCATCGCGGTCCGCGTGGCGGCTTGGCGGCGTGCGGGGGGGATCCCGGCGGCGCCGATCGGGGAGGACCGCGCGTTCTTCGCGGCGCTCAGGCGGATCGATGCGCGCATCCGGCACGCGCCGGAGGTGTGGGTGACGGTGTCCGGCCGCATCGACGGCCGCGCCCGCGGCGGCATGGCCGACACGATGCGCCGCCGGATGCAGGCCG
>CAXUIE010000073.1:0-1916 GCA_964250825.1 uncultured Acidisphaera sp.
GCCGAGCAGAAGGCGGCGCGCGCCGCCCGCTACGCGGCGCGCAAGGCGCGGCGGCGCTAGCGGGGTCGCTCGCCCGCTTGCCAGCTCGCCCGCTTGCCAGCTTGCCCGGACGCCTATCGATCCCCACACTGAACGAGCAGGGTCTAGCGCGCAGGGAGGCGTCATGTACACGCAGGGTTTGTCCGGTCCCGATCCCTCGGGCGCGGCCGACCAAGGCTCCGAGCACGAGGCGCGGTTCCAGCAACGGGTCGATCGCGAGGAGCGCATCGAGGCGAACGACTGGATGCCCGAAGCATATCGCAAGACACTGATCCGGCAGATCAGCCAGCACGCCCATTCGGAGATCGTGGGCATGCTGCCGGAAGGGAACTGGGTCACCCGGGCGCCCTCCCTGCGCCGCAAGGCGACCCTGCTCGCCAAGGTGCAGGACGAGGCCGGCCACGGGCTCTACCTCTACGCCGCCGCCGAGACGCTCGGGAAAAGCCGCGAGGAGATGTTCGACGAGATGCTGACCCGCAAGGCGCGCTATTCCTCCATCTTCAATTATCCCACCCTGACCTGGGCCGACATCGGCGCGATCGGCTGGCTGGTGGACGGGGCGGCGATCATGAACCAGATCCCGCTGTGCCGATGCTCATACGGGCCGTACGCGAGGGCCATGATCCGGGTGTGCAAGGAGGAAAGCTTCCACCAGCGCCAGGGCTACGAGATCATGCTCAACCTTTGCCGGGGCACGCCCGAGCAGAAGGCCATGGCGCAGGACGCGCTGAACCGCTGGTATTGGCCGTGCCTGATGATGTTCGGCCCGCCCGACACGGACAGCGCGCACAGCGACCAGTCGACCAAGTGGAAGATCAAGCGCTTCTCCAATGACGAGCTGCGCCAGAAATTCGTCGACGCCACCGTGCCGCAAGCCCATTATCTCGGTCTCACCATCCCCGACCCCGAACTCCGCTTCGAGGAAGCGGCCGATGGCGCCGAACGCCCGGACGGCGGTCCGCGCGGGCATTGGCGGCACGGACCGATCGATTGGGAGGAGTTCCGGCGGGTGCTGGCCGGCAACGGCCCGTGCAACCGCGAGCGCTTGGCCGCGCGCCAACGGGCGCACCGGGACGGTGCCTGGGTGCGGGAGGCCGCGGCGGCCTACGCGGCGAAGCAGCAGGGCGCGAAGCTCGCCGCATAAGGCCGGAGATGTCGATGCCCGACCAGCGAACGCCGAACACGCCGCTCTGGGAAGTGTTCATCCGCAGCCGCAACGGGCTCGCCCACAAGCATGTCGGCTCGCTCCATGCGTCGGACGCGACCTTGGCGCTGCAGGCCGCGCGCGACCTCTACACCCGGCGCGGCGAGGGGTTGTCCATCTGGATCGTGCCCTCCATCGCGATCATCGCGTCGGATCCGGCGGACAAGGAGATGATGTTCGAGCCAACCAGCTCGAAGGCGTACCGGCATCCGACCTTCTACGACGTGCCGGACGAAGTCGGCCACATGTGAGATGCCGACGACCTCCATCACGGTCAACGAGACGCCGCTCGCCCTTTATGCGCTGCGACGCGCCGACGACGCGCTGATTCTCGGCCACCGCTTGTCCGAATGGATCGGTCACGGCCCGATCCTGGAAGAGGAGATGGCGCTCGGCAATATCGGGCTCGACCTGATCGGGCAGGCGCGATCGCTCTACGCGTACGCCGCCGAGGTGGAAGGCGCGGGCACCGACGAGGACGGCTACGCCTTCCTGCGCGACGCGCCGCAGTATCGCAACCTGCTACTGGCCGAGCAGCCCAACGGCGATTTCGGCCGGACGATGGTGCGGCAGTTATTCTACTCCGCCTTCGCCGACCCCTACTGGCGCGCGATGACGGCGAGCCGGGACGGCACGCTCGCCGCCATCGCCGCCAAGTCGGAGAAGGAAAGCG
>CAXUIE010000073.1:1926-2316 GCA_964250825.1 uncultured Acidisphaera sp.
GCCGAGTGGGTGATCCGACTTGGCGATGGGACGGCGGAAAGCCACGCGCGCGCCCAGGCAGCGGTGGACGAGCTTTGGGACTACACGGGCGAGATGTTCGAGTGCGATGAAACCGAGCAAGCGCTCGTGGCGGATGGCACGATCACCAGGCCCGCGACGGTGCGCTCCGCTTGGGACAGGACGGTGAACGAAGTGCTGTCCCGCGCGACCTTGACCCGCCCGCCCGGCGAATGGATGCAGAGCGGCGGCCGATCCGGGCGGCACAGCGAGCATCTCGGCCACTTGCTCAGCGTCATGCAGCACGTGCCGCGCACTTATACGGGCGCGAGGTGGTGAGCGCGCCGAGCGAGGCGGACCTCGCGCGGCTCGGGCAAAACGTGCCGCTCCAGG
>CAXUIE010000073.1:2326-12295 GCA_964250825.1 uncultured Acidisphaera sp.
CGAAGCTATCCGGGCGCGACGTGGTGAGCGATCTCAGCGAGGAGGCGGATCACGCCCTGCGCGGACGAGCCCTGCTGGCGCTCGAGGCCGTGTGCGATCCGGAAATCCCGGTGCTCAGTATCGCCGATCTCGGGGTGCTGCGCGAGGTCACGGTGCGCGACGGCGCGGTCGAGGTGCTCATCACACCCACCTATTCCGGCTGCCCGGCGATGAACATGATCCAGATCGAGATCGAGACGGCGCTGGACCGGGCCGGAATACAAGATGCGCGGGTGCGGATGGTCCTGTCTCCCGCCTGGACCACGGACTGGATGTCGGGCGAGGGACGGCGCAAGCTGCGCGAATTCGGCATAGCACCTCCCAAGCCGGGCGGCAGTCGCCGCGGGTTGTTCGGCGCCGAGGAGGTGGCCTGCCCACGCTGCGGCTCGGCCGATACGCGCCTGCTGTCCGAGTTCGGCTCGACGTCGTGCAAGGCGCTGTGGCGCTGCGACAGCTGTCGGGAGCCGTTCGACTATTTCAAGTGTCACTGAATACCGCGATGCACGCTGGCGCGCCGCGGTTCCACCGTCTGCGGGTTGCCGATGTCAGGCGGGAAACGCCCGACGCGGTGTCGATCGCGTTCGCGGTGCCAACGCGGCTCTCGCCCGAGTTTCGCTTCAACGCCGGCCAATACCTCACCTTGCGCGGCGAGATAGACGGCGAGGAGGTTCGCCGTTCGTATTCGATCTGCTCCGGCCCCGATGACGGCGAGCTCCGGATCGCGGTCAAGCGGGTGGACGGCGGCACGTTCTCCGCGTGGGCCAACAGCGGCATCAACGCCGGCGATGTGCTCGATGTGATGACGCCGACGGGCCGCTTCGGCGTCGCTTACACCCCGGAGCAAGCGCGGGTGCATGTGGGCTTTGCGGCGGGCTCCGGCATCACGCCGATCCTGTCCATCGCGCGCGGCGTCCTCGGCCGCGAGCCGCGCAGCCGAGTGTTCCTGTTCTACGGAAATCGCTCCACCGCCGACATGCTGTTCCGCGCCGAGCTCGATGAGCTGAAGGACCGCTACATGGAGCGGTTTTCCGTGTTCCACGTCCTGTCCCGAGAGCAGCAGGACGTGCCCGTGCTGAATGGACGGCTCGATTCGGAAAAGGCGCGGTTGCTGCTCCGGTATATCGTTCCGGTTGAAACGGTCGGGCACGCCTTCATTTGCGGACCTGCCGGGATGAGCGACGAGATCGAAGCCACCCTGCTCGGCCTCGGCCTCCAGCCCGGTCAGGTGCACGTGGAGCGCTTCGTGTCCGCGCTTGGCGGCAAGCCGCGTCGGAAGCCCACGCCCGCGCGTATCGAAGCGCCATACGCGACGGCCGCGCTCGTGATCGACGGACGGCGCGCCGAGGTGCCGGTGGCGGAAGGCGAGTCGGTGCTCGACGCGGCGCTGCGGGCGGGGCTCGATCTTCCCTACGCCTGCAAGGGCGGCATGTGCAGCACGTGTCGCGCGCGCGTGCTGGAGGGCAGCACGAGGATGGAGGTGAATTTTTCCCTTGAGCCGTGGGAGCTTGAGGCCGGCTTCGTGCTGACCTGCCAAGCGCGCCCGACCAGCCCCCGGGTGGTGGTCGACTACGACCAGGTGTGATCGGCGCGCGGCATCACTTGGCATCATCTCGCCGATCCGGAGACGGCTTGACCGGCGCGATTTTCGCACCGCGGCATGCGGGGTGACGAGGGGAGTCGGGGCTCCATGCAGGACGGCGCCGGAGCGCGGATCGCGGTCGATATCGGCGGCATATTCACGGACGTGGTGCTGGAAAGCGCTGCCGGGCGCGTCACGGTGAAAGTTCTCACCAGTTCCGGAGCGCGGAAGGGATGCCGTTCGCCAATGCGGCTGCGTTCGACCGGGTGCGCTATCCCGCGCGCGGCGCGAAGGGCGGCGGGGATGGCGCCCTACGCCTGGCCCTGCTCTGCTTCCTGCCCTGGGCTGCGGGCGCGTATGTCGTGCAGACGAGATGCTGTTGTTCCCGCCCAAAGTGTCATGCCGGTGAAGGCCGGCACGCAGGCCCGTGCGCACCGGTTACCGTTTCGTCCGCCTGATCCGGCGCCCGGCGAACAGTGCATAAAGAAGATCAAGCGACGTATTACAAACTCCAGCGTAGGCCGCAGTTTTGGCAAGGCTTTGGGGGCGTGTCGCCGAGCAGGTCTTCGCGGAACTGCCGATAGGCGGGGCTGTTCCAGATTTCGCGCAAATCCTGCTGTGTCGCGTCGCCGAGCGTGTAGTTGGCGTAGCCGCGCGCCGAGAACGGCGCGATGCAGCACGGCAGCGCCCGGCCGTGCGCGGTGAAATACATCAAGGACCACGGGCGGCGGCACGTCGACCACGGCCGGTCACCGGTTTGCTGCTGCAGGCTGAGGCCGGGCTCGGTGGCGCCCGATGCGTCGAGCGTCACGCCCAAGCTTGCGCCGAGCGCCACCGCCGCCTCGATCGCTCCCTGCTCGTCGGCGCGGGTTTGCTCAAACAGCGAGCTGTCCGGCCGAGCCATGCCGAACCCCGCCTCGTCGAACACCAAGCGTTGCAGATGCACCTCGCGCACGCCCATGCCGGCCGCCATGCGGACGAAATCGGGCAATTGTTGCACCGTCTCCTTCAGGCCGGTGAGCCATAACGAGACGCGCGGCGTGGTCGCCCCGACCTGCTGCTGAAATGCAGTGAGCTTGCCGACGTCGCGGACGATGCGATGGAAGAAGTCCTTGCCGCGCACCTGCTTGTAGGTGGCGGCATCGGCCGCGTCGACGGATACGCGCAGCTCGTCGAGCCCCGTGTCGATCAGCTCCTGGAACTTCTTCGGATTGAGCAGGGTGCCGTTCGTGTTGAACAGCACGTAGACGCCGCGCGCCTTGAGGTGGCGGATCATGCGCGGCAATGATTTCACCAGCATCGGCTCGCCGACGCCGTGCAGCACCGCGCGTTGCAGGTTGGGCACCTGATCGACGATCCGCGTGAACAGCTCCCAGCTCATGTCGACCGGAGGCTCGAGCGCCTCGAAAGTGCGCGGGCAGGTCTCGCAAAGCAGGTTGCAGCGGTTCGTCGTTTCCAAATACAGGCAAACCGGCGGCTCGGACGCCACGGTCGAGCGATCCGCGCTCACGGACTCGAAGTAGCGGCGGGGATCGGCCAGCGTGGCGGACATGAAAAGCTCCTCTTCGGAATCGGTCACTGCGAACCACGCTTGGGCGGCGCCGTGATCCAGGCGGGCGGGGCGGATTGCCCGGTCGCTTCACCCCTCGCAACGAGAGAAGAGAACGGGAAACCGCGTTTGAGATCTAACCATGTCAGCACGAAGGCGGGCACGTAGACCAGTGAGGCCCAGACGAACCTCTCGGTCCAGGGGTCGAGATAGAGCAGCAAGGGCGCCACTGAAAGCCAGATCACCGAACGGAACGGAGCGACGCAAGCCGGCACCGCAAGCCAGACGAAGTACCAGGGGTAGTGCGGACATAGTGCTACGACCGTGGCGGCGGCCAGGATGCCGCAAGCGCCGCAAACTTGCGTGATGTCGGCCCGTTGATCGGCCGGCCATCGCGTCCACAAGGCAATGCGAACGCCGATTGCGGCCAGCGCGATTGCGGCCAGCGCGAGATAAGCCGGCCCGGCATAACCCGGCAGCGTCACGAGCCGCCCCAATCCAGCGAGCAGCCACAGCCCGGTGCCGGCACTCAGTCCTTCCTCGCCGCCGTAAGCCGTGAGAAAGCCGAACACGCGCCAGCCGACATCCGCGTAGAGTGCATACGGCAACCCGATCGCCGCGATCAGGGCTGCGATGAACCGAATGTTCCAGCGACGCCACAGGGCGGGCGCCAACACGATCGGCAGAAACTTCACGAGCGTGGCCGCCCCGAGGATCGCGCCGGCCCAGCCATCGCGATGCCGCGCACGGGCGAGAAGTGCCAGGGCGATCAGCCCGATGGAGACGGCGTCCACATGACCGTTGCCCGCGAAGGCCCAAACGGCGAGCGGGTTCCAGGCGTAGACGAGGACGCGCGCCGGCGGCAGCCCCGCGCTTCGGAGCAGCGCCACGAGGCAGCCGATCGCCAGCGTCTCGAAACCGACCATCGCCGCTTTCATGGCCAACGGCGTTTCGCTCACGGCGGCGACGGCGCGAAACACCAGTTGCGCCACCGGCGGATAGATCGTCGGCGCATACTCGCGGCGGCCCACATGCGGGTAGATCGCCGCGTCCCGCAGCGTAACGAGCGCCGGATCGGCGGGAATGTACCGATACGGATTGGTGTCGGCGTTCTGCACGCGCCCGTCCCAGATGTAGCGAAACAGGTCGCTCGACAGGAACGGATAGGCCGGCAGCACCATCGCGCGCAGGACCAGCGCGACGCCGAGAACGAGCCACAGCGCGCCACGCGGCGGCGCGTGCCGCAGCACGACCGCGACCGATGCGAGATAGGCGGCGGCGGCGAGCGCAATGATCCCGATGAACAACCAGGTGCGCGGCATGGTGCCAACGCTGTCGGCACCCGGGATATGCACGAGGAGTCCCGCGCCGGTGAGGGCCACGAGCAGCACGCCCATGCCGCCAAGCGCGCGCCCGGCGCGGGTCAAGCCGCCAAGCCGAGCACGCTCCGCAGGCCAAGCCGGTCGATCAGGGCCGACGTCGCGAGCGCGGGATAGCCCACATTGGGCACATCGCCGTCGAGCTCGGCCACCAGCCGGTTGAGCGCCGCCCGATCGTCCACGTCGTACCACGGATCGAGCTCCACCACGGGCAGCCCGAGCGAGCGCGCGCGCGCGCGCGTTTGGTCCGCGACGCGCTCGGTGCTCCAGTCGATGTCGGCGAACATGCGAGCCTCGGGGCGCTTGAGGCCGAGCAGATAATATCCGCCGTCCTCGGCGGCACCGAGCACGACCCGCTCACCGGGCGCGGCCAGCGCGGCGGCCGCGCGTTCGAGCGAAGCGGTGGGCAAGGTCGGGCTGTCCGAGTTCAGCACGCAAGCGGAGCCGTAGCCCTTTGCGAGCAACGTTTGGATCGCGTGCAGCAGGCACTTGCCGAACCCGCGCACGCCCGGCGGTAGGTCGAGGTTGCCGTCGGCCAGCACGAAGCCGGTGCCTCGCGCGAGATGGCCGGCGAACAGCGGTTCAAGCCCCGCCGGCGCGTAGGCGATCGAGCCGTGGATCGGTTGCCGGTGCGCGGCAAGCGCTATGTTCTCCGTCATGTCGCGGAGGAACGCCGCACTCAGCGCCGACGCCTGCGCCGGCGTCAGCGGCGGCACCAGCCGCGTCTTGGACCGACCGGGCTGCGGCGCCTTCGCCATCACCGCGATGGCGCAAACGCCGGCTCGATTAGCGGCCGGCATTCAGATGCCGCTGAACCAGTTATAGCCCCGGTCGACCCAGAACCCCGGCGGCTGCTTGTTGGTCACGTACATCGCAACCACCCATTTCGGGTTCTTGAACCCGAGCTTGGTCGGCACCCGGATCTTGAACGGGTAGCCGTATTTCTGCAGCAGGATCTTGTCGGACAGCTTGAACGCCATGATGGTTTGCGGGTGCAAGGCGGTGGGCATGTCCATGCTCTCGTAATAGCCGTCGGCACACTCGAAACCAACGTATTTCGCGGTAATGTCGGCTCCGATCCGTTCGAGGAAGTCGCGCAGCGGCGTGCCCGTCCACTTGCCGATCATGCTCCAGCCCTCGACGCAAACATGTCGCGTCACTTGGCTTCGCTGCGGCAGCCCATGCAGTTGCTCGATCGTCCAGGGCCGCTTGTCGCCGATCAGCCCGGCAAGTTGCAGCCGGTAATCCGCCGCGTCGAGCTTTGGCGCTTGCTCGGGTCCGTACCAGGCATTGTAACGGAAATCCTCGACCGCCTCCGATTCCGGGAACGTCGGTGCCAGCCTGGTGCCGCTGAACAAGGCGGCCTGCACGCGGTCGTTCCAGCGCGAGAACGCGCCGAGCGCGCGCTGCACGACGTTGTGGTCACTGAGGTCGCAGCCGGTCAGCAACGTGAGCGCGCCCAGGCTCATCCCGCCGCGCAAAAGCCTTCGCCGGTCGAGGTCGTTCACGTCGGCCGCTCCGCTGTAGGCGCTCGGTGCGACGCGCGACCCAGGGTCATCGCCACGAACGTCTTCGGCACCAGGATGACCAGCGCGACATGGACGAGGAGGAACAGCGTGATCGCGGTCATGAACAGGAAATGCACGAGCCGGGCACCCTGAAAGCCGCCGAACAGCAATTCCAACGGATGGAGCTGCACCGGCTTCCAGATCGCGAGCCCCGACAGGATCATCGTGGCCATGGCGAACAGCGCGCCCCAGTAGAACACCTTCTGCACCGCGTTGTATTGCCCGAGCCGATGCTCGAGCTTGAACCGCGCGGCCGCGATGAAGTCTCGCAGGAACGCGCGCGGGCCGACCGGCAGGAAATCGCGGCGGAAATGGCCGGAGATCACGCCATGCGCGAGAAACAGCCCGAAGCTCGCGAACAGGAACCAGATGCCGGCGAAGTGCCAGGCGATGGCGCTCGCCACACCCGGGTCGTTGTGCCGGGACAGCGCCTTCGAGACATCGCCACCGAGCGTGACCGCGTCCGGGAAGCTGAAGGGAAAGATCGGCGAAGCGTTGTAGATGCGCCAGCCGCTGCCGATCATGACCAGGATCGAGAACGCCAGCACCCAATGCGCGATGCGCAAGGTCAATGGATGACGTTGCTCGTCGATTTCGTTCATGCCACCCGCTCCAGCCCGTCATTGGCCAGCTCGCTTCGCGCCTGTTCCGAGCCGAGGAAATCGAGGAACGGCTGCGCGTTGGGGCTCGCGGCCGTGACCGCGACGCCAGCACCATAGAGAATGGGGGCATAGGCTTGGTCCGGCACCGTCCAGGTAACGGACAGAGTTGGGTCGGCGAGCACGTCAGTGCGCTGCATCAGCCCGAGGCGCGCGGCACCCGTCCGGACCAGAAACGCCACTTCGGCCGTATTCGCCGCACCGATCACCCGATGTGTCAGCGCGTCCGCCAAGCCGAGCCTCGCCAACACCGCGGGCGCGTCGAAGGTTTCGACGAGCGTCGGATCGGTTGCGGCGAACCGCCCGTCGCCGAGCAGCCGCACGATGTCGGACCCAATCGGCTCGCCCTGCCGCCCTGCGAGACGAGATTTCGCGCCTTCTTGGGGGTGCGGCTGGCATAATACCTGGCCTGCACAATGTGCATGCTCCTCCCCGTCAATTATCCTTTTCGTTTCCTCTTCAGCAAACCCATCAAACCGTTCAGGTGTGGCAGGGCCAGTATCCGCCACCTGACGCAGTCGAGCGCTACGAGGCAATAAGTCCCGGCGCATTCTCCCGCATGATAGCGATGGCCGAGCAGGCTCACGCAGAACAATTCGCGGCGGCTCGGCGAGCGGACGACTATCGGCAGCGGGACACAAAAAGAGGAAACTGGCTCGGGTTCGCCATCGCGATGAGTGCGATGTTCGGGGCTGGCCGTCTGCGCAGTCGTGGGACAGGCGTGGCTCGGCACGGTGTTTCTCGGCGTCCCGATCGCTTCGGTCGCCAGAGCCCTCATAGTCGGCGGCCGTCGCATTGCTGACGGCGAGGCTTCCCCAGCAACACCACCTTCATCATCCTGAGATGGATCTCCCAGGCAGACAGCCGCGCCCTAGCTGCATCACTTGGGGGCGCTACGAGATACGTCGAACAGCCGGCCGCCAAGAGCACGATTGACCGCGATGACGACGGCGACCGCGACGGCGTGGACGGCGAGATCGGTCGCCGTCGCGTCGAACGGGTGGAACAAGAGGAGCAGGGTCGCCGCCCCGGCCGCCGAAGCGAGCCCGGCCAACACCGCCGTCAGACTTGGCCGCAGCGGGCACGCCCAACGCAGCATGGCCGCGAGGGCGGCGGCGAGCGGCAACGAGAGCCCGAGGATGAAGACGAGGCAGAGCCGCATCTCGTCCATCATGACCGCGTGCGGCCCCGCGCCCACCCAGCCGCGCAGGCACCCGGCTCCGCTGGCGCCGATCCACAATGCCGCAGGCAGGGCCGGGAGCCACGCCCAACGCGGGCTGCGGTCGGGCAGACCCGTCTGCAGCGCCGCATAGGCGGCCGAGACCGCCGTCAGCAAGGAGCCCAGGGCGGCCAGCCACATGTCGGGCGCCGACATCAGCCGAGCGCGGATGGCGGGAACATCGGCGAGCGGGGTCAACGCCAGGCCGATCGCCGCGGCGAGGGCAAGCCAAGCCAGCACCCGCACTCCCGAAGGGCGGACGCGGCGGACCGGCCTTAGATCAGCGGCGAGCTGCTCCAGCAGCCCTTCACTTCCGGTGGCGTCAGACATCCGCGTCTCCCGACAGCCGTCCCCGGAGCGACTTCAGCGCGCGATGAAGATTGACCTTGAGGGCGCCCTTCCCCCGGCCGGTCAGCAAGGCTGTCTCGTCGAGTGTTCGCTCCTGGAGTGCCAGGTGGTCCACTGCCTGGCGCTGGCCCTCCGGCAGTTTAGCGACCGCCGCTCGCAGCGCTCGCGCGCGATCTTGCGCCTCAAGCCCGTCGCCGGGGGCGGGACCGGTGCTCGGCTCGGCATCGTAGGCCGCCGGATCGTAAATCTCGCGGCCTGAACGCCGCCCCTGGTGGCGCAACGCGTCGATTGCCCGCCGCTCCGCGATGGCGCGGAGCCACGGCAGAAAGGGCCGCGCCGGATCGTAGGTCGCGCGCGCCCGGTGAATCGTAAGCAAGGTTTCCTGCACCACGTCGTCCACCCGGTCGCCTCGCACCCCCCGCCCCCACGCCGTCGCCGCAATGATGGGAAGGCAGGCCTGGAGCAGCCGCCGGTAGGCGTCGGCGTCGCCATCCTGGGCGGCCTTCATCCAGGCGGCGAGGCGCGCGTCGTTCGTCCCGCCGTCCATGCCCTTCCCGCGCTACGCCTCGCGGTAGGATAGCAGCAAGCAGCCGATGAACAGCAGGCAAACCGGCCATACCCAGCCGGCGATGCGGTTGCCCGGCCGGTCCAGGCGCAGTTCGAGCCAGCGCGACCATCCCGCGAGCACGGCGGCCAGCGCCAATGGGGTGTGGGTGAGCTCGATCAGCAGCGCGTCCTTGACGTTGGCGATGGCGTGGCTGTGGGTCAGCAGCAGCGCCCCGCCAAGCGCGCACATCAGCGGGAACACCAGGGCCGCGCGCGGGTGCGGGCGCGGGCTCGTGCGGACGCGCCATTCGAAGAACGCGAACCCGATCAGCAGCAGCACGAACACCCGGTGCTGCAGCACCTCGACGTCGCGCAGGCTTTCGAGAAGGCCGATGTGGCCGAGCGGCCAGTTCTCCGGGTCGGAGCGGACGAACAAGAACGCGGCCAAGCCGAGGAACAGGAGTGGCCAATGCCGCGCCCATCGCAGCCCGGCCTGGTTGAGCAAGGCGAGCACGCCGATCGCGAGCACGAACAAGCCCGACCAATGGTGGTTGTACTCCGACCAGGCGATGTCGGCGGCGTTGCGGGGCGCCAGCACGCCGGCACCCGGGGTGAACGCTTCCGCGCCCTTGGTGTGGGTGGCGACGGCTTGTCTATCGAGCTTGTCTTGCAAGGCCGGCAGGGCGAGCGCGTCGTGGTCGGGCGAGGCGAGCCGCGGCCATTCGGGCGTGTTGCGCTCGGCGATCTCGTGCAAGGTCACCCGGTCCTGCGTCAGGTCGATCGCGGGCGGCACGGAGGTGAGCGAGGCGGCGGCGAAGAAGATGGTGAAGCCGATGCCGGCCTCGACCTCGGCGAACCGCTTGAGCCGGGTCACCGGCGTGCGCGGATCGCCCCGCAGCCGCTCGACCAACCGGAAGTTCATCCCCCCCAAGCCGAGCAGCATCAGGAACATGGCGATCTTGGCGCCTACCATCACGCCGAAGGCGGTGCCGTAGAAGCCGGGCCAGTCGCCAATGTAGAACAGGCTCATGGTGAGCCCGCTCAGGAGGATGCAGGCGACCCCGGCCATCGACATGCGCGAAT
>CAXUIE010000074.1:0-9607 GCA_964250825.1 uncultured Acidisphaera sp.
CCGTCCTGCAAATCCCGCTGCTGTTCGCCCCACGCCCCCGGCACTTCCCGCTGCCGGTGTTCGCCGTCCCACTCGTCTGCGTCGGCGCGCGTGCGGTGTTGCGTGATCTGCCGCGCGAGGGCGGGGGGCGGGAGGAAGGCGTGGTCGGCGCCGTGCTCGCGCTGGGGGCGCTCGGGAGTGCCGCGCGCGAAGGCCCGGCGAACGCGCAGTCCCTGCTCTGGGCCGCCGCCGCCCTGGCGCTGGCCGTCCCACCGCTTCTCAGGACGTTTCCTCGGCGGCGCGCCTGATCCGGCAACCTTCGATGCAGCCGCCGCCTCGCGTGCCCTGTCATGCTCACGATGAAAGCAATCCGGGAAACTTCAACCTGACCAGGACGCGGCGTTGGCGCGCGGCGGAACTGGCACGTTCATTGCGTGGGGTTGTTCGACACCCACGAACGCACGCGATGCGGTGGCCGTTGCTTCGCGTGCGATCCCTTGCGTAGGAGCGATCCATTGCATCGCCGCACATTCACCCGTCTCCTCGCCGCCGGGGGCCTCGCCGCCCAGTCGCTTCCCACCTGGACCGCCGCCGCCGAACCGCTCAAGATCGGCTTCATCTATCTCGGCCCGGTTGGCGACTTCGGCTGGACCTACGACCACGACCAGGCGCGCAAGACGTTGCAGGAGCATTTCGGCGACAAGGTGAAAACCACCTTCGTGGAGAACGTGCCGGAGGGGCCGGATTCCGAGAACGTGCTCCGCGATCTCGCGGCCAAGGGCCACAAGCTGATCTTCGCCACCTCGTTCGGCTACATGAACTACGTGCTGAAAGTGGCCAAGCAGTTCCCGGCCGTCTACTTCGAGCACGCCACCGGCTACAAGCGCGCGGCCAACATTTCAACCTACAACATCCGCTTCTACCAGGGGCGCTACGTGCAGGGCGTCATCGCCGGCAAGATGAGCAAGACGGGTGTCGCCGGCTACATCGCCTCCGTCCCGGTGCCGGAGGTGGTGCAGGGGCTGAACGCGTTCACCCTCGGGATGCGCAGCGTCAATCCCAAGGCGCAGCTCAAGTTCATCATGATCAACTCCTGGTACGATCCTCCCAAGGAGGGGGATGCGGCGAAGGCGCTGATGGACCAGGGATGCGACATCATCACCCAGCACACCGACTCGCCGGCGCCGTTGCAGGCCGCCGCCGCGCGCGGTGTCGGCAGCTTCGGCCAGTCCACCGACATGACCAAGTTCGCGCCGAACACGCAGCTTTCGGCCAGCATCGACAATTGGGCGCCCTACTACATCGACCGGGCGCAAGCGGTGCTCGACGGCAAGTGGGCCAGCACGGACACCTGGGGCGGTTTCGACAGCGGGATGCTGGAGATGACCGCGTTCAAGAACATGCCTCCCGAGGTGGCGCAGTTGGCGACGCAAACGGTGGCGGACATCAAAGGGGGCAAGAACAAGGTGTTCGTCGGCCCGATTCTCGACCAGGCCGGCGCGACCAAGGTGCCCGCCGGAACCATCATGGACGACTCCGCCCTGTCCTCGATGCAGTGGCTGGTTCAAGGGGTCGAGGGCAAGCTGTCTTGATGCGATGCGAGTTGCCGCGCAGTGGCTGATGCTGGCCCGCCCCTGCTCAGGCTGGACCGGGTCACCAAGCGGTTTCCCGGCGTGCTTGCCAACGACCAAGTCGACCTCGCCGTTGGGAAGGGTGAGATCCACGCGCTGCTGGGCGAGAACGGCGCCGGCAAGAGCACCTTGGTCAAGATCATCTATGGCGTCCTGCAGCCCGACGCGGGCCGCATCGTCTGGCAGGGCGAACCGGTGCGCATCCAGAACCCGGCGCATGCGCGACGGCTCGGCATCGGCATGGTGTTCCAGCACTTCTCCTTATTTGAATCCCTCACGGTCGCGGAGAACATCTCGCTCGGCTTGAACGACAAGGCCGACCGGGTCGGGCTCAAGGACCGCATCGTCACGACCTCGACCGAGTACGGGCTGCCGGTCGATCCCGGCCGGACGGTACACGATCTGTCGGTGGGCGAGCGGCAACGCATCGAGATCGTGCGCTGCCTGCTGCAGCGGCCCAAGCTGCTCATCATGGACGAGCCCACCTCCGTGCTGACGCCACAGGAGGTCGAGCGGCTGTTCGTCACCTTGCGGCGACTCGCCGCCGAGGGCTGCTCGATCCTCTACATCAGCCACAAGCTCGAGGAAGTCCGCGCGCTCTGCCACGCCGCCACGGTGATGCGGCTCGGGCGGCGCGTGGCCGATTGCAATCCGGCCGAACGAACCGCGAAGCAGCTCGCCGAAATCATGATCAGCGCGGAGCTGACCGCGCCCGTGCGGTCCGAGCCCGTGGCAGCGGCGGGCAAGCCGCGCCTGAGCTTGAACGCGCTGACCGTTCGCTCGGCGCAGCCGTTCGGCACCGACCTCCGCTCCATCTCGCTTTCGGTCGCGGGCGGCGAGATCGTCGGCATCGCCGGCGTCGCGGGCAACGGCCAAAGCGAATTGATGGACGCGCTGTCCGGCGAGATCCCGGCGGGCCGGCCCGATACGATCGTGCTGGACGGCACCGCCGCCGGGCATCTTGGACCGCGCGAGCGGCGGCAGCTCGGCGCCTGCTTCGTGCCCGAGGAGCGCAACGGGCACGGCGCGGTGCCGGCGATGACCTTGGCGCAGAACGCCTTCCTCTCGGCGGCGGTGCGCGGCGCGCTCTCACGCCTCGGGCTAATCGACGGCCGGCGCACCTTGGCGTACGCGAGCAAGATCATCGCCAGCTTCGACGTGCGCACGACCGGCCCCAAGGCGGAGGCGCGGTCGCTGTCAGGCGGGAACCTGCAAAAATTCCTGGTCGGACGCGAGATCCTGCTCAACCCCGCGGTGCTGGTCATCAACCAGCCGACCTGGGGCGTGGATGCCGGCGCGGCCGTCGCCGTGCATCAAGCGATCATGCACCTGGCGCGAGACGGCGCCGCCGTTGTCATCATTTCGCAGGACCTCGACGAATTGTTCGAGTTGAGCGACCGGATCGCGGTGATCGCGGGCGGCCGGCTGTCCGAGCCGGTGTCGGCGCGGGAAGCGACGGCCGAGCGGATCGGCGTGCTGATGGGCGGCGTCCCGGCCGAAGGCGATCCGACGGCCCCGCCGCCCGCGCGCCAAGCGGTCGCCCATGCTTAGGCTTCTGCCGCGCGGCGGCAAGTCGCGGTTCTGGCAATGGGCGTCGCCCGTGCTGGCGTTGCTTCTCACGGCGGCCACCTCCGCCGTGATCTTCGCCGCGATGGGCCGTCCTCCGTTGGTTTCGGTCTACACCTTCCTGCTCGAACCGCTGTTCGCGACCGGCGGCCTCGCCGCCATCGCGGTCAAGTCGGCGCCGCTGATCCTGATGGGGGTGGGGCTTTCTCTCGCCTACGCCGCCAATGTCTGGAACATCGGCACCGAAGGGCAGTTCATCATCGGCGCCGTGTGCGGCGGCGGGGCCGCGCTGTTCCTGCCGGACGGCTCGCCTTGGCTGGTCTATCCCGTCGTGCTCGCGGCGGGTATCGCGGGCGGGGCCGCGTGGGCGGCGATCGTCGCCTGGCTCCGGGTCGGTTTCAACGCCAACGAAATCCTCACCAGCTTGATGCTGACCTACGTGGCGCAATACATCCTGGTCTATCTCGTGACCCAGCCGTGGCGCGACCCGGAAGGCTTCGGCTTCCCGCAGAGTGCGATGTTCTCCGACGCCGCGACCGCGCCCAAGCTGATCGATGGCACGTCGGTGCACATCGGCTGCCTCCTCGCCCCGCTGCTGGCGGTGCTCGTGTGGCTCGTGATGACCCGCTCGGTGCTCGGTTTCCGGCTGCGCGTGCTGGGCGAGGCGCCGCGGGCGGCGCGCTTCGCCGGGTTCAGCGAGAACGGCCTCGTGTGGACGGCACTCGCCGTGAGCGGCGGCCTGGCCGGCCTCGCCGGCGTGCTGGAAGTGACCGGCACGCTCGGCCAGCTCACCACCACGATCTCGCCCGGCTACGGGTTCGCCGCGATCATCGTGGCGTTCCTCGGTCGGCTCGATCCGCTCGCGGTGATCCCGGCCGGAATCCTGCTGGCGATCTCCTATCTCGGCGGCGACGCCGCACAGATCGAACTCGGCCTGCCGAACGCCGTCACCGGCATCTTCCAAGGCATCCTGTTGTTCTATCTGCTGGGCTGCGACGTGCTGATCATGTTCCGGCTGGCCCGCCGCCCGCAGCCGACGCGGGCCGCCGCCTGATGCTGGCGAGCTTCATCATCAGCATCATCGCCGCCGGGACGCCGTTGATCCTGGCCGCGACGGGCGAACTCGTCGCCGAAAAGTCCGGCGTGCTCAACCTCGGCGTCGAGGGCATGATGCTGGTGGGGGCGATCGCGGCCTTCTCGGTGTCGTTCACCACCGGCCATCCGTGGCTCGGTGTGCTCGCCTCCGCCTTGGCGGGGACCTTGATGGCGCTGGTGTTCGGCTTCCTGTCGCTGACCATGCAGGCCAACCAAACCGCGACCGGCCTCGCGTTGACCATTTTCGGGCGCGGCTTAAGCGCGCTGGTCGGCGCGGGCTATGTCGGCATCGCGGCCCCCACCCTGCCCGCCATCGGCATCCCCGTGCTCTCCGGTTTGCCGTGGGTGGGGCGGGTCCTGTTCGGCTACGACCCGCTGGTTTATTTCGCCTTCGCCATGCTGGGCGCGGTCGCGTGGTTCCTCGCCCGCTCGCGGGCCGGGCTGCTGCTCCGCGCGGTGGGCGACGCGCAGGACGCGGCGCACGCGATCGGCTACAAGGTGATCGGCGTACGCTACGCCGCGACCGCCTATGGCGGGGCGATGGCCGGGCTGGCCGGCGCCTACATGTCGCTCTCCTACAGCCCGCTTTGGGCGCAGGACATGACGGCGGGCCGGGGGTGGGTCGCGCTGGCGCTGGTGGTGTTCGCCGCCTGGCGGCCGTTCTGGGTGCTGATCGGCGCGTGGTTCTTCGGCGGCCTCATGTATTTGTCGCTTTACGTGCAGGGCCAGGGCATCGGTATCCCATCGCCGTTCGTGGCCGCCCTGCCCTATATCGGCACCATCGCCGTGCTGGTGCTGATCTCGCGCGACCGCCGCCGCATCCGGCTGCACCGCCCCGCGATGCTCGGCCGCTCGTTCCGGCAAACAGTTTGAGCGTGGACGACGTCGCTTGGCTCCGGGCGTCGTTCGCCGTCGCGCGGGCCGCGCGCGCGAGCGGCAACCATCCGTTCGGCGCCGTGCTGGTCGGACCGGACGGACGGAAGCTGATGGAGCAGGGCAATGGCTTCGCCGACGAGGGCGGGGACATGACGGCGCACGCCGAGCGGCTGCTCGCGACGCGGGCGTCGAGGGCGCACCGGCCCGCCTTCCTCGCGGCCTGCACGATGTACGTCTCCGCCGAGCCCTGCGCGATGTGCGCGGGCGCCATCTACTGGGCCGGCATCGGCCGGGTCGCCTACGGCCAGTCCGAACGGAGCTTGCGCGCGCAGACCGGCGATCATGCCGAGAACCCGACGCTCGATCTACCCTGCCGCGCGGTGTTCGCGGCCGGCCAGCGCGAGGTGGAAGTCGTCGGCCCCATGCTGGAGGACGAGGCGGCGCTGCTCCAGCATGGGTTCTGGACCGGAGGACGCCGCCCGACCGCGCCGTGACAGGCCAGGGTCGTACACGTGTTCTGGGACATCACGAAGGCCGGAGCCCGTCCGCAGACGAGCGATGCGCCGGCACCGGCCGCTTGGCCGACTCGAAGCATTTCGGTGGAGTGTGAATGACCTTGCGGGCGAGCGTTCCCCCGCGTCTTTCACTGGAACCCGAGGACGCTATGCCAAAGCAAGCACCGAAGCCGCAGCCGGCGCCGAGCACCGACCTCGTTCGCGGCCTGATG
Organism: uncultured Acidisphaera sp.; assembly: GCA_964250825.1. Taxonomy (GTDB): domain Bacteria; phylum Pseudomonadota; class Alphaproteobacteria; order Acetobacterales; family Acetobacteraceae; genus CAVWQV01. The sequence goes on from CAXUIE010000074.1 coordinate 5,875, forward strand.
AACGAGCTCCTCCTGGAAGCGCTCCGCTTCATTCCGCAAGCCCGGGTCGCCGAGAAGGCGCGCGACTGGCTGGAGCCCACGATCGTTTCCCCCGACGGTGAACTCGATCCGAGGCGGCTCGCCGATGCTGTCGGGCTTGCGTCCGACCTCGCATTGTTCGTGCCTTCGGCGAGCGGGGTCACGGCGGTGGACCGCTTGGCGCGCCAGCGCAAGGCGGCCGATCGAGCGGAGGCGGCGGCGGCGCTCGATGCGCTGCGTCGCGCTCGGTTTCGGGTCATGCGCATCGATGAGTGTCCCGGCAATTCCATCTCGCGATTTCGCGACCTGGCGTCGGGCGAGGATCTCCGCGTTATCGACGAGCGCATCGAGCCGTCGTGCCTCGGATTGAGCCTCGTGGGACGGACGGCGCTTCTCGCGAACGGCAGCCACGCGCTGATCGGCCCGGCAACCCCGCTCGACGAGCCCGGACTCGCCGTCGCGCTCGGCTTCGTGCGCCCGGGTGCCGCGGGATTGGTCAACCCGCAACGCTGCGCCGAGGCGGTCTACCGCCACGTGATACGGCACGGCGGCCCGGAGATCGCCGGGCTGAATCGCCTGCCCCCCGGCGAAGATCCCGACGACGACTTCCCGCCTGGGCCAGAACACGACGAACTCGATGCCATTGCTCACGGCTGGGCTCGGCGGGGTCCCGATACGGAGAGTTCCGCGTCGACGCAGCGAGTTCGCGACCTGACCAGCCTCGATTCGGTGCTGAACGCGCTCGGTTGCTCCGTGATGGCGCGCGCTCTTGGCCAAGGCTCGCTGGCTGACGCCTACTCCCGGATCGCCGGCATCCAGATTGAGACGGTCCGGCTGCGGAACGCGAACGGCGTCTCCGGCCTCTCGCTCTCCGCCATCTCCGCCGCCCTCGCCCGCGAGATCGCCGCGCACGGGATGCCAGGGGACGCCCGCGCCTTGTTTGAAGCCTTGCAGCGACGACGCGACGGGGAAACGCCGGGCGGCAACGGCGGCAACGGCGGCAACGGCGGCAACGGCGGCAACGGCGAGCTCGACCGGCTCATCGCGAGAATCCAAGCCTTGCGGTCCAAGACCGTCGAGCAAGGGTGCACGGAGCAGGAAGCGCTCGCGGCCGCGGAGAAAGTCGCCGAGCTGCTGGACCGCTACGGCTTGTCGCTGAGCGCGATCGAATTGCGCAACGAGGCATGCAGCGGGATCGGCATCGACACCGGCCGTCGCCGCCTCGGACCGATCGACGACTGCGTGCCGGCCATCGCGATGTTCTTCGATTGCCGGGCTTGGATGGAAAAGCAGAAATCGGCGCCCATCCGGCATGTATTCTTCGGCTTGCGCGCAGAAGTCGAGGCCGCGCACTACCTGTACGATTTGGTTGAACTCGCCTTCAAAACCGAAACCACGTTGTTCACGCGCGGTGCGCTCTACGCGGAGATTCCCTCGGGCGATCGTCGGGGCGCCACCAACTCCTTTCAAATTGGCCTCGGCCGCGGGATAGCCGGCAAGCTGCAGCGCTTGCGCCAGGAGCGCCAGGCGGCCATGCGCTCTTCCGGGCGCGACCTCGTGCCCGTGAAGGCGGCGGCCGTGGAGGACGAACTCGCCAAGCTAGGGCTTCACTTCCGCGCGCAAAACCGGCCGTCCAGCCGTTACGTGATGACGGGCGCGTTCGAGGCCGGGCAAGCGGCCGGCGAACGGTTCGACTATCGCCAAGGGCTTGCCGCCGCCGATAGCCCATAAGGTGGCCGCGGTGCGCCGGCTATCTCCGCTGCGGCACACCGAGCCGGACTGGCGCGCCCGAGAAGATTCGAACTCCTAACCCCCAGATCCGTAGTCTGGTGCTCTATCCAATTGAGCTACGGGCGCAGCCAGGGGCGCGATGTAGCCGAAGCCTCGCCCGACGGCAAGTCGCGGGCCGCGTGGAGCATCAGGCCGCGAGCTTGTCGAGCTCGCGCAGGATCGCCTCGCCCATGACGGTCGTCCCCACCTTCGCGGTGCCCGGCGCCATCACGTCGGCGGTGCGCAGCCCGCTGGCCAGCACGTTGCTGCACGCCCGCTCGATCAGCGCCGCGTCTTCCTCCATGTCGAACGAGTGGCGGAGCAGCATCGCGAAGCTCAACACCTGCGCCAGCGGGTTGGCGACCCCCTTGCCGGCGATGTCGGGCGCGCTGCCGTGGATTGGCTCGTAGAGCGCCAGCCGCCGCCCGGACGCATCGGGCGCGCCCAGGGTCGCCGACGGCAGCATCCCGAGACTGCCGGTGAGCATGGAGGCGAGATCGGACAGGAGATCGCCGAACAAGTTGCTGGTGACGATCACGTCGAACTGCCGAGGGTTGCGCACCAGCTGCATCGCGCAGTTATCGGCGTACATGTGCGACAGCTGCACGTCGGGGAACTCGCGCTCGCGAAGGGCGGTGACCACCTGCCGCCAGAACAGGCCGCTTTGCATCACGTTGGCCTTTTCCACGCTGGTCACGCGGTTCTGCCGCTTGCGGGCGAGCTCGAAGCCAACGCGGGCCACGCGCTCGATCTCGGCGGTGGTGTAGCTTTCGGTGTCAAAGCCGCGCTGCTGCCCGTCCGGCAGCTGCTCGATGCCGCGCGGCTCGCCAAAATAGATCCCGCCGGTGCTTTCGCGCACGATCATCAGGTCGAGGCCGCGCACCACGTCCGGCTTGAGGGTGCTCGCGTCCACCAGCGGGTCGAGCACGAGGGCCGGACGCAGGTTGGCGAACAGGTCCAGTTGCTTGCGCAACGACAGGATGGCGAGCTCGGGGCGCTTGTCGCACCCGAGCCCGTCCCATTTTGGCCCGCCGACCGCGCCGAACAGCACCGCGTCCGCCGCGCGCGCGGCTTGGAGGGTGTGCTCCGTGATGGGAACGCCGCGCGCGTCGATGGAAGCGCCGCCGACCAGGTCCTCGGTGATGTCGAACGACACGGTGCGCCGCCGGCCCATCCATTCGACGACACGGCGCACTTCCCGCATCACTTCCGGCCCGATCCCGTCGCCCGGCAGCACCAGCAGCTTCTTGTTCGCGGCCATGCGCGTTCCTGTCCTCCGACGGCCCGATCAGGCGGCCGTGATGCCCGGCAACCAAGCGCGGTCGCGCGCCCGCGCCTGCTCGAACGCGTCGATTCGCGGCGCGTGCTGCATGGTTTGGCCGATGTCGTCCAACCCGTGCAACAACAAGTGCTTGCGGAACGGATCGATGTCGAAGGCGACTTCCTCGCCGCTCGGCCGGATCACCACCTGTCGCGCCAGATCGATCGTCAGCCGCGCGTTGCCGCCGAGCTTGGCGTCCTCCATCAGCTGGTCGCACACGGCGCGGGGCAGGCGCACCGGAACGATGCCGTTCTTGAGGCAGTTGTCGTGAAAGATGTCGGCGAAGTCGGGCGCGATCACGCAACGGATGCCGAAATCGAGCAGCGCCCACGGCGCGTGCTCGCGCGACGAGCCGCAGCCGAAGTTCTCGTGCGCGATCAGGATCCGCGCCTGGCGGTAGGGCTCCTGATTGAGCACGAAGTCCAGCCGCTCGGCCCCCTGCGCGTCGAAGCGGAGCGTGTCGAACAGATGCGCGCCGAGCCCACTCCGCTTGATCGTCTTGAGGAAGCGCGCCGGGATGATCTTGTCGGTGTCGATATTGGCCACCGGCAAGGGTGCCGCGATGCCAGTCAGCGTGGTAAACTTGTCCATCACAGAAACTCCCGCACGTCGGTAAGCGCGCCG
>CAXUIE010000074.1:9617-11970 GCA_964250825.1 uncultured Acidisphaera sp.
GGGCGACGTTGGCGAGCGGCAGCGGCGCGGCGGGCGCGGTCAGGGTGGTGAAAGGCTCCATTTGCCCGTTCCCTAGCCGAACTGCCGCACGTCGGCGAGATGCCCGGTCACCGCCGCCGCCGCCGCCATCGCCGGCGACAGCAGGTGCGTCCGCCCGCCGGGTCCTTGGCGCCCCTCGAAATTCCGGTTGGACGTGCTGGCGCAGCGCTGGCCCGGCGTCAGCTTGTCGGGGTTCATGCCCAAGCACATTGAGCATCCGGCTTCTCGCCACTCGAAGCCGGCTTCGGCGAGGACGCGATCGAGCCCCTCCTCCTCCGCCTGCTGCTTCACCACACCCGACCCCGGCACCACCAGGGCGCGGACGCCCGGCGCCACCTTGCGGCCGCGCACCACGTCGGCGGCGGCGCGGATGTCCTCGAGCCGGCCGTTGGTGCAGGAGCCGATGAACACGACGTCCACCGGCACGTCCTCGAGCCGCTGGCGGGGCGAAAGCCCCATGTAGTCGATCATGCGCTGCATCTGCGCGCGCGCCGCCTCGTCGGCGACCTCGCTCGGGTCCGGCACCGCGCCGGTGATCGGCAGCACCGCCTCCGGGCTCGTTCCCCACGTCACCATGGGCGCGATCGCGCCGGCGTCCAACCGCTCGGCCTTGTCGTAGAGGGCACCTGGGTCCGTCGGCAGGGTGCGCCAGTACGCGACGGCCTGCTCGAACGCCTCGCCTCGCGGTGCGTACGGACGGCCGCGGATGTAGGCGAAGGTCGTGTCATCCGGCGCGATCAGCCCGGCCCGGGCGCCGGCCTCGATCGACATGTTGCAAACCGTCATCCGCCCGGCCATGTCGAGCGCCCGCACCGCCTCGCCCGCGAACTCGATCACGTGGCCGGTGCCGCCAGCGGTGCCGATTCGCCCGATCACCGCGAGCACCAGATCCTTGGCCGTCGTGCCAAACGGCCGCGCGCCGGTAACCTCGACCAGCATGTTGCGCGATTTCTTCTGCAACAAGGTTTGCGTGGCAAGCACATGCTCGACCTCGGAGGTGCCGATGCCGAAGGCCAGCGCCCCCATCGCCCCGTGCGTCGAGGTGTGGCTGTCGCCGCAGACGATCGTCATGCCAGGGAGCGAGATGCCCTGCTCCGGCCCGATGATGTGGACGATACCCTGGCGCACGTCGAGCACGGGGAAATACGGCACGCCGAACTCGGCGACGTTGCGCTCCAGGGTTTCCACCTGGATGCGGCTCTCCTCTTCCTTGATGCCGGAGCGGCGGTCGGTGGTGGCGATGTTGTGGTCGGCCACCGCGATGGTCGCATCCGGCCGGCGCACCCGACGCCCGGCCATGCGCAGGCCCTCGAACGCCTGCGGGCTCGTCACCTCGTGGACGAGGTGGCGGTCGATGTAGAGCACGCAGGTACCGTCCGGCAGCCGCTCGACCACGTGGCTATCGAACACCTTGTCATACAGCGTGCGCGGCGCGGCGGTGCCGGACATCATCAGCTCCCTGCGATCAATGTTATTCGGCGGCGGCGGCCGGCTCGTCGCGCGCTTCCGGCGCGGTCCCGGGCACGACACGGGCGCGCTCGGCGATGCGCGCCGATTTGCCGCTGCGGCCGCGCAGGTAATACAGCTTGGCGCGCCGCACGTCCCCGCGCCGCACCACAGCGATCTCGGAGATCACCGGCGAATACAGCGGAAACACCCGCTCCACTCCCTCGCCGTAGCTGATCTTGCGAACGGTGAAGTTGCTGTTGAGCCCCTTGTTGGACCGCGCGATGCAGACCCCCTCGAAGTTCTGCACGCGCGTCCGCTCGCCTTCGACCACCTTCACCGCGACGCGCACCGTGTCGCCGGGGTCGAACGCCGGCACCGGCCGCCCGGCCGTGAGCCGCGCCACTTGGTCCGCCTCGAAGCGCTGAATGATGTTCATCGGCCTGATCCCTTCACCGTATCTCTCGGCGCGCCGGCTCGCTGACCAGCGCCCCCGCTCGCGTCGAATACGCCGCCCAAAGATCCGGGCGGCGTTCGCGCGTGACCTGTTCCGCTTGCTCCTGCCGCCACCGGGCGATGGCGGCGTGGCCGCCGGACAGCCGCACGGGCGGCACGGCCCGCCCCTGCCACTCGGCCGGCCGGGTGTAATGGGGGTATTCGAGGAGGCCGGCGGCGAAGCTTTCCTCCGTGGCACTCTCGGCCGCACCCATCACCCCGGGCAGCAGACGGACGGCGGCGTCGAGCAGCGCCATCGCCGCGATCTCGCCGCCCGACAACACGTAGTCGCCGGCGCTCAATTCTTCGCGGCCCCGCGCCTCGACGCCTCGCTGGTCCACCCCCTCGTAGCGCCCGCACCCGAGCCCGACGC
>CAXUIE010000075.1:0-6537 GCA_964250825.1 uncultured Acidisphaera sp.
GGCCTGACCGTCGCGGCCGGGGGCACCGCAACCGTTTCGGCGGGCGGGGTTATCGGCGGCGCGATCGTGAACGACGGGAGCATCGACCTCCTGACGGGCGTCACGCTTCCGGGGCTGTCCATCGGCGGCGCTGGTTTCGGCAGCTTGCTCGTCGCTTCGGGCGCCAGCTTCGGCTCAAGCATCTTCGACACCGGGGCGATCGTGCTCGAGCCCGGCTTCTCCGGCTCCGGCCTCTCCTTCTCCGGCGGAGGCGGCGCGGTGTTCGTGGCGTCCGGCGCGGTCGACGGGGCGGCGACGCTGGACGGCTTCACGCAGGTCGTGTCCGGCCTCGCGAGCGGCACGGCGGTGGAGAACGGCGGCCTCGAGGAAGTCGACAGCGGCGGCCTCAGCTTCGGAGCCGTTCTGACCGGGGCCGGCAGCGAGCAGGACGCCGCGGGCGGGGTGGCCGTGGGCACCATCGCCCGGAGCGGGACCACCACGACAGCCTACAACGGCGGAACCTTCATCGGCGCCGTCGTCAACAGCGGCGCCACGCAGGAGGTGGACGACGGCGCGACGAGCGGCACGGTTCTGTCGGGCGGAACCCAAACCGTCGACGGCGGCGTCGTGAGCGGCACTATCGTGGCCGCGGGCGGATCGCTCGACGGTTCCTCGGGGTCGAGCGTATCGGCGATCCTCGGCGGGGGGGGGGGGGGGGGGGGGCGGCGCCCCCCCCCCCCCCCCCCCCCCCGGCGGCTTCGCGACCGGCACGATTCTGTCCCGCGGCGGCGCGATGATCGACGGCGGCACGCTGGACATATCTCCCAGCACCGCCGCACCCGATGCGGGCAGCATCGTGTTCGAGGGTGGCGGCGTTCTCGCCATTGACGGCGCGCTCGCGCCGGCTGCGACGATCTCGGGATTCACATCCTCCGGCGAGGCGATCGACCTGACCGGCATCGGTGGACCGCTCGCCTCGGGTAGCTATGCGGTAACGGGTGGCGATCAGGCAACGTTTTCCGGCAGCACCGGCGCGCTGACATTGACGATCGATGGCGCGGCGTCACGCGCGTACTCGACAAGCGACGACGGCCGGGGCGGAACCCTGGTCACCGTAGCACCCGAGATCCCGCCCACCATCGCGCTCGCGCCGGCGTCCGACAGCGGCATTTCGGGCGATGGCGTGACGAACATCGCAAACCCCACCATCATCGGCTCCGGCGCCCCGACCGCCTCCATCACGGTTTTCGATGGGGCGACAGCGGTTGGCAGCGGGACCGTGGGGGCGAACGGCGCCTGGTCGGTCGGCGTCGCGCCGCTGGGGAACGGCCAGCACAGCCTCGTGGCGGTCGAAACGCCACCGTCCGGCATCCCCATCAGTTCGACGCCGCTCGCGCTGACCATCGACACCACGACCCCTCCCAGCCCGGCCGGCTTGTCGCTCGCCCCGGCCTCCAACAGCGGCAAACCCGGCGGCACGGTCACCAACGTCACGCAACCGATCATCACCGGCTCGGGCACGCCGGGCGAGACCATCGCACTCTATGACGGCCAAACCTTATTTGGCACCGGGACCGTGCAGCCGAACGGCACTTGGGCGGTGACGACAAACGCGGCGCTCAGCGACGGGCTGCAGACCTTCACCGCCACCGAGACGAGCCCCGCCGGGAACGTGTCCCTGCGGTCGACGACGCTCCAGGTCACGATCGACACGGCAGCGCCGGCGACGCCCGGACAACCGGCGTTGGCGCCGGCCTCCGACAGCGGCGCGCTCGGCGACAACCTCACCAACGTGACGCGGCCGATCATCACCGGCTCGGGCGCATACAACGATACCATCACGCTCCGCGACGGCCAGACCGTCATCGGAAGCGGGACAGTGCCATGGGGCGGCGCGTGGTCGATCACGCCGAGCAATCTGCTGAGCGACGGCCTGCACAGCATCACGGCGCAGGAGACAGATTCCGCCGGGAACACGTCTCCGATCTCGCTCGCATTGATGCTACGGATCGATAGCTCCGTGCCGTCCGCCCCGACCGGCCTGCAGCTCGCGCCGGCGAGCGACAGCGGAACCGCCGGTGACGGCATCACCAATAACCCGATCCCGACCTTCACCGGTTCCGGCACGATGGGCGACACGGTGGTGCTTTACGACGGCAACGCCTCGATCGGTAGCGCCATCGCCGGCCTGAACGGCGCCTGGTCGCTTACTCCGAGCACGGTGCTGGCGGACGGCGTTCAACAGATCACGGCGCGGCAGATGGATACGGCCGGAACGCAATCCGCCCCATCCGCCGCGCTCACCCTCACGATCGACACGCTTGCGCCGGCAGCCCCGACCTTGGCGCCGACGGACGACACCACACCGCCCGGAGCGCCCGAGTTCGCCGGGACAGCGCCCGCGAGCCGGGATGTAATCCTCTTCGACGGCAGCAGGTCGCTCGGCACCGCCGTCGTCGGGAGCGACAGTCAGTGGCGATGGGCCTTCGCCGCCCCACTCGCGGCTGGATCGCACATCCTGACCGCGAAAGCGGAGGACGCGGCGGGCAATTTTTCTTTGTCCTCCGCACCGCTCACCGTCACGGTCGCGGCCGATCGTAGCTACCGGGTCGCCTTGCCTGCCGACAGCGCGGGCAACCTGGCCACCCGGTCCTACAACGCCCAAGGACAGTTCACCGAAACCGACACCCGCGGCAGCCAGGGCCGGCTGCTAAGCGCGGTGAGCAACACCGCCGCGATTTTGGACATCTACGATGCGGCTGGGACGCTGATCGGCACCGTCACGGAGCCGAACTCGTCGGCCGGAGCGGAGCCCGCCTTCGTCACGACGAGCGGCCCCGGCGGGGCCACCACGAGCAGCGGACCCACCAGCAGCCAGATCGCGTTGTCGGCCGGTAACCAAGTCCTGAACAGCGAGGGCAACGACACGATCACCGCCGGAGCCGGCAACGACACGATCTACGCGTCCGGCCCCAGCGTTTCGATCACGGGCGGGTCCGGCCATCTGACCCTCATCGCCGGCGTCACCGCCAGCACCCTCACCGGCGGCAGCGGCTCCGTCCTCGTGTTCGGCGGCTCCGGCGGCGGCGCGTTCCAGGGCGGGCGGGCCGGTGGCAACGTGCTCGCCGCGGGGTCGGGCAACACGACCCTGCTCGGCGGAGGAGTCGGCGACGTGCTGGTCGCCGGCACGGGCCAGACCACGATCAAGTTGCAAGGGGGCGGCGTCGCTTTCGGCAACACCGGGCAGACCACGTTCTACAACGCCGCCGGGGGTTTGGTGGTTGGTGGCAGCGGAACAGCCGTGATGATCGCCGGCGAGGGCGCGGAGGCGATGTTCGCCGGCAGCGGCGAAACCACCATGACGGGAGGCGGCGGCCAGGCGATCATGGCTGGCAGCGACCGCGGGCGAACCGTCATGACAGGTGGGGCGGGCGGCACCCAGTTCGTCGGATATGGCGGCCAGGTGACCGCCACGGGAGGAAGCGGCAACGACACGTTTTTCACCGGCGACGGACCCATGCAGATCCATGAGGGGCCGGGTTACGATCAAGTTGTGTTCGGCACCGGCGCGGCCACCGTCACGGGCGGATCGGGCATCGACCACTACGTGTTCGTGGATGGCGCGGCGGGCGCCGCGGACGTGATCTCCGGCTTCAAGGTCGGTCGCGATCAGATCAATCTGTACGGCTACGACCGCACGCTCGTCCAGACGAGCGCGTCGGGCGGCGGCCTCTGGATTCACCTCCCGGATGGGACAGAAATCACGCTGGTCGGCGTGACCCGCCTAGCCGCGGCATCGATCGCCTGAAGCGGCCGGACCGGATCAGGTCGCGATCGCGTCGAGCTCCTGTCGGGCGTGGTCCGGGCAGAACAGCCAAACGCCCAGGCCCATGAGCGCCATAACGGCAGGGCAGACCAGGAACGACATCTGGAACGAGCCGGTGCGCTGCTGAAGATAGATCGTCACGAATGGCCACAGCACGAACCCGATGATCCACGCGACCGCCCACACGAACCCGTTCGCGACACCGCGGATGCGGGTTGGGAACACTTCGGAGGTGATGGTCATGGTCGGCCCCCAGAACCCGAGATAGCCGATCGACCAAAGCAGCCCGTAAATCCAAAGGGAAAGGTCGTCCTTGGCGTAGACCCATAGCATCAGGAACACAGCACCTTCCGCCAGCATGACGTAGAAGGCGGGGCGCCGGCCGAAGCGGTCGGAAATCCAGCCGGACGCGATCAACCCGGTGATGCCGATCAGCCCCCACCAGATGTAGAACAGGCCGTATTCGACGGTTGTCCAGTGCCGCTCTTGTGCAAGGTACAGCGGCATCCAGCCGGCGACCGTCCCGTAGATGACCGTGCTGCAGCAGGCGATGAAGGTGGCCACCGCCGTGTTGCGCCACATATCGCCGGCGAACACCTGAGCCAACGGCACCCTGTCGGCCTTCGTCACCCAGTCCTGATCGGCGGCGGAGAGCGGCGCTCCGCTCACCCGCGCGGCCGCGATCCGCGATTTGCGGTCCTGCAGCCGCACCCAATAGGGGCTTTCCGGGCAGCGCGCCCGCACGTACACCGCGAGCAGGGCGATGACCGCGGGCACCGCGCAGGCGACGCGCCAGCCCCAGATCGCGGCGACATAGGCGGCGACCGCGCCGGCGACGGATGCTCCAACGCACCATGTGCCCCGGTTGATGCTGATAACGCGCCCGCGCAACGGCGCGGGCCAGGTTTCGGCGACCAGCATGGAGCCGAGCGCCCATTCGCCGTTGAGCGCGAAATAAACGCCGCTGCGCACCACCACGTACACGAGGAAGCTACTCGACAAAGCGAGCGCCGGCATTAGCAGGGAGAACAGCGCGATGTTGAGCGCGAGCAAGGTACGCCTGCCGTAGCGATCGGCGAGCCACGGCCACACGAACATGCCCGCGATGCCGACGAGCAGCGAGATCTGCGCGCCGCTCCGCCACATAGGAAGACTGATGCCGAATTCCTTGATCACCAGGGGCGCGATCAGCGCCATGATGATGCCGTCCATGCCGTCGAACATCCAGCCGAGCCCGTTGGCGGCCGCGATGTGCCAGTGCGTGGGCGTCAGGCGCGTGGTGTCCGACGCGTTGCGGAAGGTCGGCGATTCCCGGTATCGCTGTTCCAGCGGACCAACGACGGCGTCCATCGTCGGAGACGCGTCGGACGGGCTCACGCGCGCGCTCTCATGGCTCTGTTCCTCCCGCCGCGCTCTGCATGGCGCGTGCGATGGACGGAACTGTGCGACGCCGGAAGGGGAGATGCAACAGGCGCTCAGGCGGGATCGCGCCTCAGGCCTTTGTCTTGGAGGGCCGCCTCATAGGCAAGCCACCGTAAGCCTTGCTCGCGGCCGAGCTGGTGCAAGTACTGCCAGGAGAAAATCCCGGTGTCATGGCCGTCGTCGAAGGTGAGGCGCACAGCGTAGTTACCGACCGGCTCGATCCCGACGATGCCGACGAGGCGCTTGCCGGCGACTGTCTGCTTCTGGTCGGGCGAGTGACCCTGGACTTCCGCGCTGGGGCTTTCGACGCGGAGATATTCCGCTGGCAGATCGAAGCCCGCGCCGTCGTCGAAGCGGACCTCCAGCCGCCGCTCGGCTCGATTGAGCCGGATTTCGACGGGCTCGGGCATCTCATTCCTCCAGGCGGCGCGCTTCCTCGGGCAGCATGATGGGGATGCCGTCGCGCACCGGGTACGCGAGACCAGCCGCGCGACTGACGAGCTCGCCCGCCGCCCTGTCGTATTCGAGCGGTCCCTTGGTCACCGGGCAGACCAGGATTTCCAGCAATCGCGGGTCAACGGGAGGGTTGCGGGACCCTTGCGGCTCGTCAGAGATATCAGGCATCGCTCCCTCCGCGTCAGCTCGCAACCCAGCCCTGGCCCGGGTCTGGCGCGGCCGCACCCATCTCGAGCAAGGTCAGCAGCGTGCGCGCCCGATCCTCGTCCGTCTTGGCTTCGAGCAGGGCCTGCTTTTCGGCCGGCTCGAACGGGCACACCATGCAGAGCGTGACGACCAGCATGTCTTCCGACATCTGTTCGATCGCGTCCCAATTAGCGTCGAACCCGCGCCGTTCGAAATAGCGGCGAAGCGCTCGGGTCAGCGCCTCGCGGTCGATCCCGATCGCTTGATCGCCGAGATCGAGGTCGTCGAGATACGGGCTGAAATCCCCCCTGACTCGGCGGTAGCCCCGGCTCATCGCCAGCTCCTCGGCGATGGCGAAACGAATGACGCCCGTGAGCGTCACGAGGTAGCGCCCGTCCTCCGTTTCGCTGAACGACGAAAGCCGCCCGAGACAGCCGACGCGAAACAACGCCGGGCGGCCCGCCTCGTCGGGGCGGGTCTCATCCGGCTGGACCATGCCGAACAAGCGCCCGGCGCACAGACAATCCTCCATCATGGCCAGGTAGCGCCGCTCGAAGATGTTGAGCGGCAGACGGCCCCGGGGCAGCAACAAGGCTCCGGACAAGGGGAAGATGGCGAAGTTCTGCGGCAGGTCTGCCGGTTGGGGGTGAAACGCCCCCATCAAGAGA
>CAXUIE010000075.1:6547-11946 GCA_964250825.1 uncultured Acidisphaera sp.
GTGGCCGGGTCCTCGACGCCCCACGCTTCGAAAAGCTTGAGCAGCTGGAGGCGCGCCGCATCCTCGTTCCACTTGCGGTTCTGCTTCATGATGGAGAGCAGCGCGTCCGCCGCCTCCCCGCGTTGTCCGGAGGCGTTCAACGCGGTAGCCAAGTCGTAGCGGGCCTGATGGTCGGCCGGGTCGGCGGCGATGCGACGCTCGAGCGAGGCAAGCTGGTTTTTCGCCTGCCGGCCTTCCTCGGCCAACGCGAGCGCACTGCGGGCACCGGCGATCTCGGCATGCTCGGCGATCTTGGCCGGCACCTGCGCCAGAGCCTGGTGGGCCTGTTCCTCCTGGCCGAGCGCGACAAGGGCGCGGATCAGGCCGCCCCAAGCTTCCGTGTTCTCCGGCTCCTGCTCCAGCAGCTCGCCGAAGATCTCGCCCGCTTGCTGGACGTCGCCCTCCTCGAGCGCCGCGCGCGCTTCGGCGAGGAGGTCGGCGCCGGGCATCGTCCCCCCAGCCACCTTGAGCAGCTGCTCGACGAAGCGACGGAGCTCGCTTTCCGGCAGGGCGCCTTGGAACAGGTCGGCGATCTGCCCTTGCCAGAACGCCGCCACGGTGGGGACCGATTGGAGCGGCAGGCCGAGCTGGGCCAGTTGCTGCAGGAGGGAGCGGTTGGCGTCGATATCGATCTTGACCAGCTTCACCCGGCCGGCCGCCGCGCGAACCACCTTTTCGAGCGCCGGGGTGAGCTGCTTGCACGGGCCGCACCAGGTCGCCCAGAAATCGACTAGCACGGGGACGCTGCGGGACGCCTCGATCACGTCCTGCATGAAGGTCTTCTGGTCGCCGTCGACGATCATGCCGGAAGAGGCGCTCGCGGCTTCGGGGGCGGCGTTCTGACCGATGATGACGCTCATGGAAAGGTTCCCACCTGGAGAGTGTTAGATGTCCCCGCACACGCCGGTGACAAGCCGAGAGGAGGCGGGACACGTCTTGGAGTAGGACATGGCGTTGTCCTCGCGGGCCGTCCAGGGTGCCGGCGGTGGCTATGAGCCGGGGATTTGAGGTGCCGCGTTGCCGGTTGCCCGGCCCGGCGCCGGCCGTTATACCGCCGAGGACGCAACCGCCGACGTAGCTCAGTGGTAGAGCAACTGATTCGTAATCAGTAGGTCCTCAGTTCAATCCTGAGCGTCGGCACCACCTCGCGCGGGAGCGGTTCAGTGAGCTACGACAAGCCGTTCGCCGGGCTGAAGGTGGTGGACCTGAGCCAAGGCGTCGCCGGCCCGTATGCCGCTTCCATGCTGGCGCAATACGGCGCGGACGTCATCAAGGTGGAGCCGGCCGGCGGGGACGGCGACTGGAGCCGTGGCCTCGGCACCCGCTACGGCAGCCAGACGGCGTATTCGATGGTCGCCAACCTCGGCAAGCGCAGCATCGCGCTCGACCTCAAGCAGCCGGATGGGTGCCGAGTGCTTTGGCGGCTGGTGCGCGGGGCGGACGTGTTCGTGCAAGGCTTCCGGCCGGGGGTCATCGACCGCCTCGGCTTTGGCTACCGCCATGTGGCCGAGCGCGAGCCCCGCATCATCTATCTATCGGTGTCGGGGTTCGGCCAGACCGGCCCGCTCGCCGAGCGGCCGGCGATGGACCCGGTGCTACAAGCCTACACGGGGCTCGCCCTCGAGAACAAGGGCTTCGACGGGCTGCCGCACCGCATCCCGATCATCGCCATCGACATGAGCACCGCCCTATACGGCTACTCGGCGGTGGCGACCGCGCTGTTCGCGCGCCGCACCGAGCAACGCGGCCGCCATATCGAGGCGAGCCTGCTACAGGCGGCCGCGGGTTTGCAGGCGATCAGAATGATGTCGTCCTATCTCGACGGCGGCGCGACACAGGCCACCTCTCCGCCATCCGGCATCTTCGAGACGCGCGACGGCTGGATCAACATCACGGTGGTCCGCGAGCACGAGTGGCAGGGGTTCTGCGCCGCCTTCGACCTTGAGCCGCTATCGGCCGATCGCCGGTTCACCAGCCGCGACGCGCGCCGCGCCAACGAGACGGCGTTGCTCCACGTGGTCCGGCCGCTGCTCGCTTCGCAAACCGCGGCCGAGTGTTCCGCCAAGCTGGCCGCGCACCGCGTGATGCACGAGCAGCTCAACAGCTACACAGGGTTCCTCGGGCAGCCGCAGGTCGCGGCATCCGGCGCGGTGGCGTGGCTCGATCACCCCGGCGTGCCGCGAAGTCTGCCGATGCCGAACCTGATCGGGGCGGCGCCGCTCGCGAGCGGTGAACCCGGGGCGACCGCGCCCGGTTTGGGCGAGCATAGCGAGACCATCTTGCGCGAGCATGGGTTCGACCCGCGCGAGATCACCCGGCTGAAGGACGCCGGCGTGGTGCAGCAAGGTTAGCGCGTGGCGTCCAAGGCGGACGCGACGCCCGCGCGCGTCGCGGTTCTGAACGTCGATGACCTTGGCGCCACGCACGGCGCCAATATCGCCTTTCTCGACCTGGCCCGGCGGCGGCTGGTGAACACGGGCTCGGTGATGGCGCCGGGGCCGTGGTTCCGCGAGATCGCCGAGGCCGGGGCGGCCGACCCTTCGCTCCGACTCGGCGTGCATCTCACCCTGACGAGCGAGTGGCCGCATTACCGTTGGGCGCCGCTCTCCACCACCAGCCGCGCGTCCGGGCTCATCGACGAGGACGGCTACATGTGGCGGGACGTGGGCAGCCTCCGCCGCCACCTCGTACCGGAGGCGGCGGAGACCGAGCTGCGGGCGCAAATCGAGCGCTGCCTCCAAGCTGGAATGCGGCCGACGCATCTCGACGCGCACATGGGTGCCGCCATGCTGGCCGAGCTGCTTCCCGCCCACGTGGCGCTTGCGCGGGACTACGACATGTTCCCGGTGCTGCCGCGCTCGATCACCTGGCCGCCCGATCTCGCGGCGTATCGCGCGACGGTCGTGCGTCTCGACGCGGCCGGCGCGCCGGTTGTCGATCACTGCCGCGGCACCCTGCCGCTCGACGCCGACGCGCTCGAGGACGGTTGGCGGCGGCTGATCGGGGCGTTGCCGCCTGGTGTCACGCATTTCGCGCTCCACGCGACAGTAAGAGGCGAGTTCGACGCGATCGCGCCCGAGCACGCCGGGTGGCGCTTCCGGGAATACGAGTTGCTGGCAAGCGGCGTCGTGGCCGATTGGCTGCGGGCGGAAGGCGTCGGAACGGCGGGATATCCCTTGCCGGACGGCATCTCGGTGCGCCTGCCCCCGACCGAGCGAGTTGGGCGCTAGCCGGCCGGCCCGGGCCCATGCTTGACCCCCTATCCGCTTTCCGCCACATGGACCCGCCCGGCAGCCGGCCGGCGCGGCGGCCGGACGCTCCGAGCCATGCTCCGCGATCCCCCGAGGACCCTAGCCTATGCGTGACACGGGCGAGTTCCTTTTCACCTCCGAATCTGTTTCGGAAGGCCATCCCGACAAAGTCGCGGACCGGATCAGCGACACGGTGGTGGATGCGTTCCTGGACGCCGATCCATTTAGCCGCGTGGCCTGCGAGACCTTGGTCACCACCAACTTGGTCGTACTGGCTGGCGAGGTGCGTGGCCCGGCGAGCATCACCCCCGAGCTGCTCATCGACCGCGCCCGCAACGCCATCCGCGACGTCGGCTACGAGCAGGCCGGCTTTCATTGGCGCGACGCTCGCGTCGAATGCCATCTCCACGCCCAGTCGGCCGACATTGCCCAGGGCGTCGACGCGGAAGGCAACAAGGACGAGGGCGCGGGCGATCAGGGCATCATGTTCGGCTACGCGTGCCGCGAGACGGACGCGCTGATGCCGGCGCCGCTTCACTACGCGCACCTGATCCTGCGCCGCATCAGCGAGCTGCGACGCGCCAAGGACAAGCGGGCGGGCGGCCTGCTGCCCGACGCCAAAAGCCAGGTGACGTTGCGCTACCTGGACGGCAAGCCGGTGGGAGCCACGAGCGTGGTGGTCTCCACGCAGCATGAGGAAGGATTGGAGCAGACGGACATCAAGCGCTTGCTCTGGCCGCTGGTGGAAGACAGCCTGCCGGACGGCTGGATGTGCCCGGAAAGCGGGTTTTATGTGAACCCGACGGGAAAGTTCGTGATCGGTGGGCCGGACGGCGATTGCGGCCTGACCGGGCGCAAGATCATCGTCGACACCTATGGCGGCGCGGCCCCGCATGGCGGCGGCGCGTTCAGCGGCAAGGATCCGACCAAGGTCGATCGCAGCGCAGCCTACGCGTGCCGCTACCTGGCGAAGAACGTGGTGGCGGCCGGGCTCGCCGACCGCTGCACCATCCAGGTTAGCTACGCGATCGGCGTTTCGCATCCACTCTCGCTATACGTGGACCTTGCGGGGACCGGCCGGGACGTCGACGATGCGCGGCTCGAGGGCACCCTGCGGGAACTCATGGACCTGTCGCCGCGCGGCATCCGCGAGCACCTCAAGCTGAACCGGCCCATCTACGTTCCCACCGCCTCCTACGGCCATTTCGGGCGCACCCCGGACGACGCCCGCGGCACGTTCACGTGGGAGCGCACCGACCTCGTGCCGCAATTGAAGGCGGCGTTCGGCCGCTGACGCTCACCCCTCACCCCGACCCTCTCCCGCGAGGGGAGAGCGAGAAAAGAACCTCCTCTCCTTGTCAGCCTGGGCTGCGAAGCAGACCAAAGCAGGCGGACGGGGACAAGCCGCCACCCGACCGCCTCTACGGCCGCACCCGCGGCCACGCGCTCCGGCCACGACAACGATTGCTGCTGGACTCGACCCTTCCCCGGCTGGCCTTCGCGCCCGATCAAGCGGCGGCGCCACTCCGGGCGTTTGCTACCCAGCCGGACGCGCTGTGGCTCGAGGTCGGCTTCGGCGGCGGAGAGCACGCGCTGGCGCTCATCGGAGCCGCGCCGCGCGCCGGCCTGATTGCCTGCGAGGTGTTCGAGAATGGCATCTGCTCGCTGCTGAGCCGGATCGTGCCCGAGGGGGCCGAGGCGACGGCGCCGCTCCCGCCGAACCTCCGCCTTTGGACGGACGACGCCCGCATTCTGCTGCGCCTGCTACCCTCCGCCTGCCTCGATCGATTGTTCCTGCTGTTTCCAGACCCTTGGCCCAAGGCGCGCCACGCCAAGCGGCGATTCGTGCATCCCGCGACCCTGCCGTCGCTCGCCCGCGTGCTGAAGCCCGGGGCGGAGTGGCGGCTCGCGAGCGACGACCCGACCTATCAGGACTGGGTTTCGGGTGTACTCGGCTCGCAGTCGCTGTTTGCCGTGGCGCGCGCCGGCCACGAGCGCCCGAGCGGATGGCCGCCGACCCGCTACGAGGCCAAGGCCCTGCGGGCGGGGCGCCGCCCGCGCTACTGGTCACTGCTCCGGCGTTGAACTGCCTTCCTCCCCCCGTGTGCT
>CAXUIE010000076.1:0-3684 GCA_964250825.1 uncultured Acidisphaera sp.
AGCCTGCAGACGGTGACGCCCGACATCGCCGGCGCGATAGGCCTCGGGGTGCCACGGGGAAGCATCGTGTCTGCCCTGGACGAGAACGGCCCGGCGGCGCGGGCCGGGGTGCAGGAAGGCGACGTTATCATGAGCGTGGGCAAGGATACCGCGCGCGACTCCCGGCAAGTATGGCGGTCGATCGCTACAGCGGCGCTCGACGAGCCCATTGAGCTGACGATCTGGCGCGACGGCCACGTCATGACGATCTCGCCGATTGTTCAAGAATGGCCAGCGCCCCCTGGCTCCAATCAACAGATCGATCCGGCAATTCAAACCTCCGCTGGCGCGACGTATGATCCTGGGTTGCGCTTGGCCGCGATCACCGGCGACCTGCGGTCCAAGTACAATCTGCCGGACGGGCAAAAGGGTGTCGTGGTGACGGACGTGGCCGGAGACAGCCCGGCGGCCAACCGGGGCATCCTGCCGGGGCAGGTCATCTTGCGGGCGGGCAACGAGCCGGTAGCCAAGCCGGCGGACGTGGAAAGGAAGATCAACACCGCCCGCGCGCGCAAGGAGCAGTATGTGCTGTTCCTGATAGTCGGACAGGATGGGCCGCATTATGTGACGTTGCCGCTCCAGCCCGAGGGCTGAAACGCTTGCGCCCCGAGACGGGGCCAGCGGGCGGCCCAAACTGCCCTAAGCCATCGCCTCGTACGCGTCCCGCTTGACCCGATCCATGTTGGTTCCCTCGAGCCGGATCAGGCGTGTCGGACCGTCTCGCCGGGGCGAGTGCAGCACGCCCTCATTGTAAAGGTACGCCATGCCCGGCTTGAGCGTGTAGTCGCGCACGCGGCGGGCGCGGCCGGGCTTACCTTCCGACGGGCGTTCGACGCACTCCCAATCCGTCATCATCGTTTCGCCCTGGGCTTGGCCATAGATCGCCCAGCTCGGTCCATGGTCGTGCGGCTTGCTGCCCTTTGCTTCGCGATTGACGTGCGCCAGTACGCAGAAGCCAAGTTCCCGGTCCTCGTAGAGGACCTTGCGCTCCGGCACATCGTCGCCGAGGTTGGCCGAGACGAAGTCGGCGTCGCGCAGGGCATCTTGCAGCAGTTCGACGACCTTCTTCCGCCCGGCCGGCCCGGGATCGGCGGTCAGGAGGCGGTGGCACTCCAAGGCGAAGCCATCCAGCGTAAATCCCATCGGAACCGCCTTTCTTTATCCTACCGATAAGGATAGCAACGCGCCCGATCGAGGGCGATGCCGAGATGCTCGGCCAAAGCGCGGATAGCTTCGCCGTGCGCGGTATACGGGTCGGCATTGCCCGGTCCGACGACGATCGAACGAAAGCCCCGGTCCTCGCGCCCCGGTGAAGGCACCATGGCCGTCACCAGGCCGTTGCCGTCCTCGTCTCGGAGGGTGAGGAACAACGGCATTTCGCGCCGGATGTGGTCCTTGAGCCCGATCTCCTGCTCGAAGAACACGGTGGATCTTGGCCGGAAGGTCTGGCTCGCCTTCTCGCGTTCCCGCCGGTAGTACTTCTCGACGGCATGACGCATCATGCCGGACTCGGACTCGGCTTCCGCCTCGGTTTCCAGTCCGAACCACGTCCTTCCCCCGGGCGCGTCGCAGATGTAGCGCATGCTTCCCTCCTATTATGGGCAGCGGAGACGCTGCGGTCGAGCCATGGAACGCCGGTCGGGCGCGTGCGGTCAATCGCGGGCGGAGGTCGCCGCCCGCCTCGCCCCGGCTTAGAAGACGGGCCGGACCTTGGGCTCGCGATCCCAGATGCGTCCGCCCGCCGCCGCTTCGACGAAGGACGCGGCATCCGCATCGCGGCCGATCGCGATGATGCCCGCCTCCCCATCGGAAACGCCGGCCTTGGCCAGCAAGACCGCCGCATCGTGCGTGTGGCCTATGACCTTCAGATGGGCGAACGCGTCGTGAACGAAGCTGACGGCCGCGGCATCGCCGGCGAGTTTCGGCGCCCCTTCGGCCGAGACGACGAGGCAAACCGCGTCGAACAACACGGACGGGCCGCCCGCCAGCTGGAAATCCGCCGGGATTGGCTTGCCGTCGCGCCCGGTCACGCCGCCGAGCGTGGGCGCGATCAGCTTGAATTGCCCACCTTTCGAGGTCACGGCGGCTTGCAGCGCCTTGATCACGCCGGCGTCGGCGCCCTCCGAAATCAGGCAGCCGACGCGCCGGCCCTCCACCGTCTTCTTGGCTTTCGCAAGGATGCTCAGCGCCGGCGACGGCTTGAGGTCGGTGCGGGCTGGGATGCCCGGCTCGATCGGAGCGATCGGCTCGCGGTGGCCAAGCCCGGCCGCGACCCGCTGGGAGATCGCACCGTCGATATTGGCGAGCCGCCGCAACATAAGGGCCCGCACCGACGGCGTCTCAACCTTGCTTAGCTCGAAGGTGAGTGCGGCGACGATGTGATCCTGCTCGGGCTTGGTCTGGCTGAAGAAGAATTGCCGCGCCTGGCTGTAATGGTCGGCGAATGTCTCGGACCGCACGCGGCGGCGCAGCCCCTGCTCCATCGCGGGAAAGCTGCTGAAACCGCGCTTGCGGTCCTCGCGCGGTCCGCCGCCGGACAGCGCGCTCGGCTCGTAATTCACCCGCCCCTTTGGCACGTGCATCTGCATATGACCATCCCGCTGCAGGTTGTGCATCGGGCATTTTGGGGCGTTGATCGGAATCTGCGCGAAGTTCGGGCCGCCCAGGCGCTTCAGCTGCGTGTCCAGGTAAGAAAAGTTACGGCCTTGCAGCAGCGGATCGTCCGAGAAGTCGATCCCGGGCACGACGTCCGACGTGCAGAACGCGACCTGCTCGGTTTCCGCGAAGAAGTTGTCGGGATTGCGGTCGAGCACCATACGTCCGACCGTGCGGAGCGGCACCTCCTCCTCGGGAATGATCTTGGTTGGATCGAGCACGTCGAAGTCGAACTTCTCGGCGTAAGCGTCATCAAACAGCTGGAGGCCAAGCTCCCATTCGGGATAAGCGCCGGTTGCGATCGCGTCCCATAGGTCGCGCCGATGGAAGTCGGGGTCGGCCCCATTGATTTTCAGCGCTTCGTCCCAGATCACCGACTGCGACCCGAGCTTGGGGCGCCAGTGGAACTTCACGAAGGTCGACTTGCCCTCGGCGTTAACCAGCCGGAAGGTGTGAACCCCGAACCCTTCCATCATGCGGAACGAGCGCGGGATCGTCCGGTCCGACATCTGCCACATGACCATGTGCATGGATTCGGGCGTCAGCGAGATGAAGTCCCAGAACGTGTCATGGGCGCTCTGCGCTTGCGGGAAGCCCCGGTCGGGCTCGTCCTTCACGGCGTGCACCATGTCGGGAAACTTAATCGCGTCCTGGATGAAGAAGACCGGAATGTTGTTCCCGACCAGGTCCCAGTTTCCCTCCTTCGTGTAGAACTTGACGGCGAAGCCGCGCACGTCGCGCGCGAGATCCATGGAGCCTTTGTTGCCCGCGACGGTCGAGAAGCGGGTGAAAACGGGCGTGCGCTCGCCGGGGCGCTGGAAGATGTCGGCCTTGGTGATGTCCGACAGCGATTGGGTCAGCTCGAAATAGCCGTGCGCGGCCGAGCCGCGAGCGTGCACCACGCGCTCCGGGATGCGCTCGTGGTCGAAATGCGTGATTTTCTCGCGAAGGATGAAGTCCTCCAGCAAGGTCGGACCGCGCGCGCCGCTG
>CAXUIE010000076.1:3694-11416 GCA_964250825.1 uncultured Acidisphaera sp.
TCGGAATGCCCTGGTTGGTGGTCAGAATCGGGTGGTGACCGCCCGCGACCTGGTGCAACTCGCCGCCCGCGCCGGTCTCGGCGCCGCTCTCGACTTCAATTGGGTGATCGGCCACGATTGAATCCCTCCTCGGCACTGGCTGCCCTGCAACGGAGCCCCGGGGCGGGAAGTGCCCGCGCGGCGCCGACGCGCGGCAGCGCACGACGAGGCGGCGCGAGGAGAGCGGCGGCATGGCCGAAAGCGGGGCCAACGGGGTGGCTGACACATTTGACTATGTGATCGTCGGCTCGGGCGCGGCCGGGTCCGTTCTCGCGGCCCGGCTCGGCGAAGAGGCTAACGTGACCGTGTGCGTGCTGGAGTGCGGGCCGCCAGACCGGCATCCTTACATCCACCTTCCTGCCGGCTTCATGAAGATGCTGTTCAACCCGGATTACACCTGGCAGTTCAAGACGGAGCCATCGGCGGGGTCGGCGGGCCGACGCATCCCAACAACGCAAGGGCGCACCCTCGGCGGCTCGAGTTCCATCAACGGCATGGTCTACAATCGTGGCCAACGGGCCGATTTCGATACCTGGGCGCAGCGCGGCAATCGCGGCTGGGGCTATGTGGACGTGCTGCCCTATTTCCACCGCACTGAGCGGCGGATCGGCCCGGGCGATCGGCGGTTCCATGGTCGCGAGGGTCGGCTGCCCGTGACCGACATGGATTGGTTTCACCCGGTGTGCGAGGCCTTCATGGAAGGCGCCGTCGAGTTGGGCATCCCGCGCAACCCCGACTACAACGGCGAACGCCAGGAAGGCGTCGGCTACTTCCAGCGCGCGATCCATCGCGGCTGGCGACGGTCCGCGGCACGCGCCTTCCTGCATCCTGCGCGTCGCAACGGGCGGGTCAGCATTCGCACCCGCGCGCGGGCGGGTGCGATTGTGTTCGAGGGCCGGCGCGCGGTCGGCGTCCGCTATGTCGACGATCGCGACCGCAAGACGGAGCGCACGGTTCGGGCGCGGCGGGAGGTGATCCTGAGCAGCGGCACGGTGAACACGGCGAAGCTGCTGCAGCTTTCCGGCGTGGGCCCCGCCGCGTTGCTCCATTCGCTTGGCGTCCCGGTGATCCATGACCTTCGTGGGGTCGGCGAGAACTTCCGCGACCATTACGGCGTGCGGGTCGTGGCCCGGGCGCGCGGGGTCACGACCGTCAACGAGCTCGCGTCGGGGCTCGGCCTCGCCGGGCAGGTTGCCCGCTGGACCGTGGGCCGCCCGAGCATCATCGCGGTGAGCCCGTCGCTGGTGCATTGGTTCTGGAAATCGAGCGAAGCCCTTGACAGCGCCGACCTGCAAGGCGTGTTCACGCCGGCCAGCTACAAGGACGGCTATCTCGGCAAGCTCGACGATTTTCCCGGCATGACGGCCGGGGTTTGGCCGCATCGTCCGGAAAGCGTCGGCCATGTTCGCGCGCGCTCGGCCGATCCGTTCGAGGATCCCGTCATTCAGCCGAATTACCTGAGCGACCCGATGGATCAGCGCGTGCTGCTGGGCGGGATCAAGCTTGCCCGCCGGCTTCTGCGAGCGCCGGCGCTCGCGCGGTATTTCGATGGCGAGCATCTGCCAGGTCCGGCGGTCGAGCGGGATGACGAGCTGCTGGACTTCGCCCGCCGCTACGGGTCGACCTCGTATCACTTGATCGGCACGGCGCGGATGGGACCGGCGAGCGATCCGACGGCCGTCGTCGACGACCAGCTCCGCGTGCACGGGTTGGACGCGCTCCGGGTGGTCGATGCGTCCGTGATGCCGAGCATGGTGTCGGCGAATACCTACGCCTCGACCATGATGATCGCGGAGAAGGCGTCCGATCTGATCCGTGGCCGGCCGCCGTTGCCGCCGATCGAGGGCGTCGCGGCCTGAGTTGTGGCGCGACCAACTAACGGCCCCACGCGTCCCCTTCGCTTGCGTCGGCCCGGCAAAGGTTGTTAGTCGCGATTGCCTTGCTTCCGGGCCGTCGGGATCGGATGGATCAATGGACGGAGAAGAAACCGAGACCGGCCGCGGGCTCCGCCACCGTGATCTGTTGGCTGTCCTCGGGGCCGCGGCGCTCAGAGGTCGTTCGCTCGACGCACTTTTTGATGAAGCTTCGCGCTTGGTCGCGTTGGGATTGAACACACGATTCGCGAAAGTGCTCGAATATCTTCCGGTCGAGCACGCGCTGCTTGTGCGGGCGGGTTGCGGCTGGCGCGAAGGCGTCGTTGGTCACGTCAAGCTGGGTGCGGACGACGCTTCACCCGCCGGCCACGCCCTGCGCACGTCCGAGCCGGTGCTGTCGAACGATCTTGCCACGGAGGAGCGGTTCCGCACGCCGGCTCTGCTTCTCGAGCACGGGGTGAGAGGCGCGATCAATGTCATCATCCAGGGCGATGGCGTGCCCTTCGGCGTGCTGGAAGCCGATTGCCAAGTTCCCGATGCCTTTCTCCAGTCCGACACCGGCTTTCTGCAGAACGCGGCGAACTTGCTCGGGCTCGCCGTTGAGCGCGGCCGGCGAGAGGCTGAGCTGGAAGCGGCGCTCGCCGCCCGGAGCCTTCTGCTGCGCGAAGCCGACCACCGCATCAAGAACAGCCTTCAGCTCGTTGCCAGCCTGCTCTCGATGCAGCGCTCGCGACTTGGCGACGCTCCGTCGGTGGCCGCGTTCGACGGGGCGATCAGCCGGGTGCGCGCGATCGCGGAAGCGCACCGGGCCCTGTTTCAAAGCCGGGACCTGCGCAGCGTCGGCTTCGACCGGATGCTGGAAGACATCTGCTCCTATGTCGGGGCGCTCAGCCCCAACGTCACGATCCGCTGCCAAACTGGCGACGAGCTGGAGATCGACTCCGAGCGCGCGATCCCGCTCGGCCTTATCGTGAATGAATTGCTGACCAACGCCGTCCGGCACGCTTATCCCCACGGAGCGGACGGCGAGGTCGTCACGTGGGCCGACCGGGATGGCGACGATCTCCGGATCGTGATCGCCGATAGCGGCACGGGCATCGCCGCCGACCCTTCCAGGCCGCGCACGCTGGGCGGGACGATCGTGCTCTCGCTCGCGCGACAGATCGGCGCGCGTTGTGAGACGGTGACAAAACCCGGCGCGGGAACAAAGGTGACGCTTCGGCTGGCGATTGCGGACGAACCGTCCCGTCCCGTTGCCTGACGGCAGATCGACAGGGGACCGGCCTATCTATTCATGATGACCGGCAGCTTGGCGTTCGCCAGGACGTGACGGGTCACGCCGCCCAGGATCATCTGCCGCCACCGCGCGTGCGAGTAGGCGCCCATCGCGAGCAGATCGGAGCCGAACTCGTGGGCGGCGGCCAGCAGCCCGGCCCCAACCGAGCCTCCCAGGGGCGCGAACGAGACCCAGTCGGCGGCGATACGATGCAGGACCAGGTAGGCGGCGAGCTCGCCGGCGGCGGGGCCGCGCCGCTGATAGGTGTCGGCGGAGAGAATGCGGACCGCCTCCGCGCGACGCAGCCACGGCGTCAGCACGTAAAGCGCCGATGACGATTCGGCCGTGCCGTTCCAACCGAGGCAGATGCGCTTGCCGATCGACGGCGGCGGCTGGTGGGGTGCGATCAGCACGGGGCGGCCCGAATCGAACAATGCCGCGTGCAGCATGTCGGAGGAGGAAAGGTCCTCTCCCGCCTCAGGATGCGGAAACACGACGAGGTCAGACAACCGAGCCTCATAGACGATCTGATCGGCCTCGCGGCTGGTGACCCAGGCGAAGTTCGCCGTTATCGGACCGCCGGGGCTTGGCGGGCCGATCGCGACGCCGCGCGCGGCCACGACCGCGTCAAACGCCTTGCGGATCGATTGCGCGCGCGCTTCGTCCGCGCGCACGTGAACCACGCTGAGATGAGCGCCCCAAAGCTGAGCCACGCTGAGCGCTGTCTGCAGCGCCGCTTCCGTTCCAGCGGGGCTTGGGAGAGGCAGCAGCAATTTCCTGATTGCCATGACGCGGTCCTCTCGCAGTGAGGGGCCGCAGCATAAACCTGCGCCCCGGTCGGGAGCGAGAGCTACTAAGCGAGCGGAGTTCAGAGTTTCCAGCCCTCCGTTGCGGCCCGGTCACAGGAGCCGCTCTCCACGCCACCCACGTTATTTTGGGTTGGCTAAGCCAATATGCTCCCACATATTGTGACAGTGACGGAATCGGGGGCAGGCGAATGGCGATGACGATGACGCGGTCTGGGGCCGACATGCTCGACGCCATCCAGATGGAGGGTCGCCATCAGGTGCATGTCGATCGCGCCCGCGACGCGCTCATCACCGAGTTCGGACGCGCCACCCTGGGCGACCGCTATCTCCTGCCGGGGGAAAGCTACCAGGATTTGTTCGCGCGGGTGGCGAGCACGTATGGGGACGACCGCGCCCACGCTCAGCGACTTTACGACTACATGAGCCGGCTATGGTTCATGCCGGCCACCCCCGTGCTGTCCAACGGCGGCACCAAGCGTGGACTGCCCGTGTCCTGCTTTCTCAACGAGGCGTCCGACAGCCTGGACGGCATCGTCGATCTTTGGAACGAGAACGTGTGGCTCGCCTCGAAGGGCGGCGGCATCGGCAGCTACTGGGGCAATCTGCGGTCCATCGGCGAGAAGGTGGGGCAGAACGGCAAGACGTCGGGGGTGATCCCGTTCATCCGGGTGATGGACAGCCTTACCCTGGCCATCTCGCAAGGTTCGCTCCGGCGCGGCTCGGCCGCCGTTTACCTGCCGATCTCGCACCCGGAGGTCGAAGAGTTCATCGAGATCCGCCGCCCGACCGGCGGCGACCCGAACCGCAAGGCGCTCAACCTGCACCACGGCATCCTGGTGCCGGACGCGTTCATGCGCGCGGTGGAGGCGGACGAGCCGTGGGCGCTCGTCTCGCCCAAGGACGGCAGTGTCGTGCGAACCGTCGCGGCCCGCGCGCTCTGGGTCCGCATCCTCCTCGCGCGCATCGAGACGGGCGAGCCGTATCTGGTGTTCAGCGACCATGTGAACCGTGCGCTTCCCGTTCACCAGAAGCTGGCGGGACTCGAGGTGAAAACCTCCAACCTGTGCAGCGAGATCACCTTGCCGACCGGAACCGACCAGCACGGGCGGGATCGGACGGCGGTGTGTTGCCTGTCCTCCCTGAACCTCGAGACTTGGTTCGACTGGAAGGACCATCCGACGTTCATCGAGGACGTGATGCGTTTCCTCGACAATGTCCTGCAGGATTTCATCGACCGCGCGCCGGCGGGCATGGAGCGCGCCAAGTACTCCGCGATGCGCGAGCGGTCCGTTGGCTTGGGCGTGATGGGCTTCCATTCCTTCCTGCAGTCGCAGAACGTGCCGTTCGAGAGCGTGATCGCGAAGGTATGGAACAAGCGCATGTTCGGGCACATCCGGCAGGCGGCGGACATGGCGTCCCGTGTGCTGGCCGCCGAGCGGGAAGCGTGCCCGGATGCCGCCGATTACGGCATCGAGGAGCGGTTCTCGAACAAGATGGCGGTCGCGCCCACGGCCTCCATCTCCATCATCGCCGGCAACGCGAGCCCCGGTATCGAGCCGATCGCCGCCAACGTGTTCCTGCAGAAGACGTTGTCGGGGAGCTTCACGGTGCGCAACCGGCACCTGCAGGTGCTGCTGGCCGAGAAGGGGATGGACAGCGACGAGGTCTGGTCGTCGATCACGCTCAACAAGGGCAGCGTGCAGCACCTCGATTTTTTGTCCGAGCAGGAAAAGGCGGTTTTCAAGACCGCGTTCGAGTTGGATCAGCGCTGGATTGTGGAACACGCCGCCGACCGAGCGCCGTTCATCTGCCAAAGCCAGTCGGTGAACCTGTTCCTGCCCGCCAACGTGCACAAGCGCGACCTCCACCAAATCCACATGCTGGCGTGGAAGCGCGGGGTGAAGTCGCTCTATTACTGCCGCAGCCTCTCCATCCAGCGGGCCGCCGCGGTGAGCGAGACGGCGGTGCGGCCCGTCGAGTTCACCCCGCACGCCGTCAACGACGAGGCCTTGCCGCCGACGGTGGTGCTGGCCGACCGGCCGACCGACTACGAGGAATGCCTCGCATGCCAGTGACGCAGGACCGTGGACGGGTTCTTGCTTTCGGCGGCGACGGGCGTCTCCCGCGTCCGACGCCGGCGGCCTGGACACCGCCAGCTCTCAGAGGCAAGAGCTAAACTGAAAGCTGCTTTCCTCTAAGACCCTGATTATCAAAAGTCGGTGTGCCCTGGCTGCTGAGATTGATCGCGCGAGTGAATTGCGCATGACCTACACTTATGATTGCAGGCGCTCGACGCACTCTGCTACCAGGGCTGCCTCGAGCCACACGGGAGTTAATCAATGGCTGGCGGTGATGTTGCAATTGCAACGGTGAATGGCGGGGCGGGTCCGGCCGCTGTCACATTCCTCACGGATTCGACGTACAACGAAGCACAAACCGTGGCGACCGCGATCAACTTCGCGGGCGTAACCGGGCCGACCCCACACACACTAACCGTTTCGACCCTGCCGGACGCCAACCCGACGGCGGTCCCGTCCGGCAACACTGGCGAGGTGGTGGTCCCGGCCGCGTCGGCGACTGGCTACACCGCGGATACGTCGGGCTTCAGCGCGCTCGGCTACCAATACGTGGTCGATGCAGCCACGGTGGCCGGTTCGCTTTCCCTCGGCGCCGACCAGACCGCGTTGATCGGCGCTTATGCCAATGTCGGGACCACGGTGACCGGGTCAGGCGGCGGCAATACAATCGTGTTCGGCAGCGGCGGCAGCACCGCCGTGCTGGGTGGGGCGAACAACCAGCTCTTCCTCGCTGAAGGGCCTGACACCGTACAAGCGGGGACGAGCTCGTTCAGCACGATCTTCGGCGGCACCGGCGACACCACCGTGTTCGGAAGCAGCGGAGACGACAACACCCTTTTTCTGAGCGCCGGCACCAACAGCGTGGTCGGCGGCACCGGTAGCAGCACGGTCATCACCGGCACGGGCGCCGACACGATCAACGGCGGCGCGGGCGCCATGACCATCTTCGGCGACACCGGCGACAAGCTGATCCAGGGCGGGGACGGCGATCTCAGCTTCATCACGGCGGCAACCGAGACCGCGACCGTCACGGGCGGCACGACAGGCCCGACGCTGTTCGGGGCGACCGGGTCTGATCTGACGTATGGCGGCACGAGCGGCGCGACCTATGTCCACGGCCTTGGCAGCGCGACGGTGACCGGCGGCAACACCGCCGGCAACAACACCCTGTTCGCCGGCGATGGGGGCGACATCTCGTATGCGGGCGCGGGCGCCGCGACCTACATCGCGGGGAGCGGCAACGTCACGCTCAGCGCCGCCACCGCCACCGGCGACAACACGGTGTTCGGCAACGCGGGAACCGACAACGTCACCATCGGCGGCGGCAACGACACGATCGTGTCCGGCACGGGCGCGCTCAGCGTCGCGGGCGGCGCGGGAAGCGATGTTTTCGCCTTCTTCTCGGGCCACGCCGGGAACGCCGCCTCGATCCAGGACTTCAGCACCAACGACAAGCTGCTGCTGTCAGGCTATGGCGCGGGCGGCTACACGTCCGCGACAAGCGGCGGGAACACCGTCCTGACCCTGACCGACAACACGACGATCACCCTGGTCGGCGTCACCACCGTCAACCAGGGTCAGATCATCGCGACCTGACGCCGGCTTCGTCCTCACTCCGCACTCTCTCGTGGGCGGAGGGCGGAGTG
>CAXUIE010000077.1:0-1688 GCA_964250825.1 uncultured Acidisphaera sp.
GGTGTGGCCCGCCGCGCGGGCGATCGAGGCGGTGCTCGACGTCGCGTTCCCCAATTCCGTGACCGTCATCGCCCTGCTCTGGTTCGCGTCCCGCCACCAATGGTTGCGGGCGCGCTGGAGGCGGGCATGACGGAGCGGCTGTTCCTCGACGAGCCGGGCCGTGCCACGGTCTTCGCCACCGTTGTCGCGAGCGGACCCGAAGGCGTCACCCTCGACCGCACCGTTTTCTACGCGCGCTCGGGCGGCCAACCGGGCGACCTCGGGGTGCTGCGCTGGGACGGCGGCCCGATGCCGGTGGCGGACACCATCAAGGGCGAGGGCGATGCGATTCTGCACGTTCCCGCCGAGGGCAGCGCCTTACCATCGGCGGGCATTCTGGTGGAGGCCGCCCTCGATTGGGGACGGCGGCAGCGGCTGATGCGGATGCACACCGCCCTTCATCTGCTGTGCGCCGTGCTGCCGGGCGCCGGGGTCACCGGCGGGCAGATCGGGGTCGAACGGTCGCGGCTCGATTTCGACCTGCCCGCGCCGCCGGGCAAGGACGAGATCGCGGCCGCGCTCAACGCGCTGATCGCGGCCGACCACCCGGTCGGCGCCGAGTGGGTCGACGAGGCGGTGCTGGACCGCGACCCCGGCCTGGTGCGGACCTTGTCGGTCAAGCCACCGCGCGGCGCGGGCCGGCTCCGACTGATCCGCATCGGTGGCGGCTCGCCGCCGATCGATCTGCAGCCCTGCGGCGGCACTCACGTGGCGCGCACCAGCGAGATCGGGCCAATGAACGTCGTCAAGGTCGAGAACAAGGGCCGGCAGAACCGGCGGGTGGTCATCGCCCCCCGGGCCGAGGAGGATTGATGGGACCGCTGGTGAGCACCGAGTGGCTGGCGGCCGAACTGGGCAAGCCTGGCCTCGTCGTGTTCGACGCGACGAAATACCTGCCGAACGAGGACCGCGACGGCCGGGCGGAGTACCGCCACGCGCACATCCCCGGCGCGCGCTACTTCGACATCGACGAGGTGGCCGATCCGGAGGCGGACCTGCCGCACATGGTTCCCTCTCCTGCCCGCTTCGCGCGGCTGCTGGGCGCGATGGGAGTGTCGGACGCGAGCCGCGTCGTGTTCTACGATCAGAAGGGCCTCAGCTCCGCCGCGCGCGGGTGGTGGCTGATGGGCCTGTTCGGGCACGACGAAGCCGCCGTGCTAGACGGGGGATTACCAAAGTGGGTCCGTGAAGGACGGCCGACCGAGACGGGCGAGCCGGCCGGGGTCGCGGCTGCCACGTTCCGGCCGGACTTCCGGGCGACCCGGCTCCGCGGCATCGGAGATATGATCGCGAACCTCGCAAGCGAGGGCGAGCTTATTCTCGACGCGCGTGCGGCGGGGCGCTTCGCCGGCACGACGCCCGAGCCACGGCCCGGGATGCGCAGCGGCCACATCCCGGGCGCCCGCAACCTGCCCTACACGGACTTGCTCGCCCCCGACGGAACGCTGCTGCCACCCGCCGAACTCCGCGACCGGCTGGCCCGCGCGGGGGCGGACGGCACGCGGCCGGTGGTGACGAGCTGCGGCACCGGCGTCACCGCCTGCATTCTCACGCTCGGCCTCACCCTCGCCGGCATGCCGGCGGGTGCCGTTTATGACGGGTCCTGGACGGAATGGGGCAGCCTGGTGCGCGCGCCTATCGAGCGCTAA
>CAXUIE010000077.1:1698-11361 GCA_964250825.1 uncultured Acidisphaera sp.
TCCCGACACCCCCGTCGAGAGCGCCGCGGCGTGAAAAATCCCCCGGCGAGCCAGGGCTTTCGCACCCGCCTGTCGCACGGCGGACGCGCCGGCACGCGCGTGCACGGCTTCGTCAACCCGCCGTTGATGCGCGGCTCGACGGTGCTCTTCGGCTCCATGGCGGAACGCCGCGCGGCCGGGACCAAGCGGCTCGAGCAGGCGCTCGTCTACGGCATCATGGGCTCCGAAACGCACTGGATGCTCGAGGACATGATCGCCGAGATCGAGGGCGGCACGCGCTGCCAGATCGTGAGCTCGGGCCTGGCGGCGGTAACGACCCCGCTGCTCGCCTACCTCAAGGCCGGCGACCACTGCCTGATGACCGACAGCGTGTACGGCCCGGCGCGCAACTTCTGCGACAAGTTCCTCATCGATCATGGGGTGGAGACGACCTACTATCTCCCCGAGCTCGACGAGGCCGGCATCGCCGAGCTAATCCGGCCCAACACGCGCGTGCTCTACGTCGAAAGCCCCGGCAGCCACACCTTCGAAGTGCAGGACGTCCCGGCCCTGGCGCGCGCCGCCCACGCGCGCGGGGTCGCGGTGCTGATGGACAACACCTGGGGCTTTCACCACTTCCAGCCGTTCCGCCACGGGGTCGACGTGTCGATCCAGGCGCTCACGAAATACGCGGGCGGCCACTCGGACCTGATGCTCGGCAGCGTCACGGTCAACAGCGACGCCGATTGGGAGCGGGTGCGCAGCACGTCCCTGCTGCTCGGCCAGTACGCGAGCCCGGACGATTGCTGGCTGGCGCTGCGCGGCTTGCGCAGCCTCGGCGTGCGGCTTCCGGCGCAGATGGAGAGCGGCATCGCGGTCGCGTGCTGGCTGCGGGACCGGCCGGAAGTGGCCGAGGTGCTCCACCCCGCCCTGCCCGGCGCGCCCGGCCACGCGGTTTGGGCGCGGGACTTCGCGGGGGCGAGCAGCCTGTTCGGCGTCGCGTTCCGGCCGGAGTACTCGGCAACCGGGGTGGAAGCGATGGTGGACGCGCTGACCTTGTTCGGCATCGGCGCGTCCTGGGGCGGCTACGAAAGCCTGGTCCTCCCGACCACCGGCTACGTGACGCGCACGGCCGGCCCCGGCCGCTACGAAGGCCCCACGGTGCGCATCCATATCGGCCTCGAGGACGTGGCGGACCTGATCGCGGACTTGGAGCGGGGCCTGGCGGCGCTGCGCGAGCACCGTCACTAAACCAAAACCGTCGTTCCACTTGCTATTCGGCGCGCCCTGGCCGATATGACGCCGAGGATTTCCGAGATCGTGTAATCGGCGGTGGCCGTTCGCCCATCGCCTTCCCGGGATTCTTTTTTCTCAGAATGCCCGCTGCCGTTGTTACGCGAGGCAGGTGGGCGACACGGCGCATCGCCAGTCAGCCTGCGTCAAGGACCAACTCCTTTTGTCAAATCCCACGTTCGCCTCCCTCGGCTTGTCCGAGCCGATCCTGCGCGCGCTCGCCGGGCAAAACTTCCACACCCCTACGCCAATCCAGGCCGGCGCTATCCCGCTTTTACTCGACGGCCATGACCTCCTCGGCATCGCGCAAACCGGCAGCGGCAAGACCGCGGCATTCGCGCTGCCGATCCTTCAGCACCTCGCCGCCAAGCCGCACCGTGCCCGACCGTTCGCCACGCGCGCCTTGATCCTGGCGCCGACGCGCGAGCTTGCCTTGCAGATCGAGGCAGCGATCCGCGCCTACGGCGCCGGGCAGCGCCTGACGACCTGCGTCATCCTGGGCGGCGTCGGCCGCCGCCCGCAGGAGGAGCGCATGAAACGCGGCCCCGACATCGTGGTCGGCACGCCCGGGCGCATCCGCGACCTGATGAACACGCAGCACCTCAAGCTCGACGAGGTGACGCACTTCGTCCTAGACGAGGCGGACCGGATGCTCGATCTCGGGTTCATCCGCGACATTCGCCGCATCGTCGCCGCACTGCCGGCCGCGCGACAGTCCTTGCTGTTCTCGGCGACCATGGCGGCGGAGGTCGAGCAACTCGCGCGCAGCTTCCTGCGCGATCCGCGCCGCGTCCAAGTGACGCCGGAGGTGGAAATCCCGCTGAAGATCGAGCAGCAGGTGCACTTCGTCGATACGGCCGGCAAGCGCGCGTTGCTGGCGCGCCTGCTCGAGGACCCGGCGCTGGAGCGGGTGATCGTGTTCACTCGCACCAAGCACGGCGCCAACCGCGTCGCCGAGCATCTCGACGCGGCCAGGGTCCGCGCCGAGGCGCTGCACGGCAACAAGAGCCAGTCCGCCCGCGAGCGCTCGCTCGACATGTTCCGGTCGGGCCGGGCGCGGGTGCTGGTCGCGACCGAC
The DNA here is from genome assembly GCA_964250825.1 of uncultured Acidisphaera sp. Lineage (GTDB taxonomy): Bacteria > Pseudomonadota > Alphaproteobacteria > Acetobacterales > Acetobacteraceae > CAVWQV01. Next base: position 4,049 of record CAXUIE010000077.1, read on the forward strand.
ATCGCCTCGCGCGGCATCGACGTGAAGGGCGTGTCGCACGTCATCAACTTCGATTTGCCGGTCGAGCCGGAAAGCTACGTCCACCGCATCGGCCGAACCGCGCGCGCCGGCGCCGCCGGGGTGGCGATCTCCTTCTGCGACGGGTCCGAGCGGGCGTCGCTCCGGTCGATCGAGCGGTTGACCGGCGTCAAGCTCGCCCCGGTCGGCGACGTTCCGGCCGAGGTTCACCAGCCCCGGCAGGCGCCGGGCGGGGCGGGGCAGCGGCGTCACAATGGTCGAGGCCGAGCGTTCGGGGAGGTTCAGCGACACGGCCCGCCTCGTAGCGGAAATGGTCGAGGGGCCAACCGAACGGAGCCCGCTCGGGCGTAGCCTGAGCGGCGCGATTCTCATCTCGCGACCCTGCATCCGGTTCCGAACGACGGTCGCGCGGCCACGACGCCGGACCGCCAAGGGCACCGCGCCTCCATCGTGCTCGGCTTTCCGACCTTGCGCGACTACGAGACCAAGAGCGCTAAAGCTGAGCTTTACTTCGGCGCACTTATGGCCGCTATGCGAATTGGATCGCCCGAGGCCGCTTCAGCCTGGACGGCTACGAGTATCAACTCGCGCTTTCCGATCCGCCGAACACGATCCACGGCGGCAAGAAAGGATTCGATAAGCGGGTTTGGAATGTCCAGCCAGTCGCAACCTCCGGCCGGATCGTGAGCGCGAGGTTGACCTACGCCAGCGCCGATGGCGAGGAAGGTTATCCCGGCGCGTTGCAGGTGAGCGTCACCTACACTCTGTCGGAGGATGGCGCCTTCGCCATTCACTACGAGGCGGTGACCACCAAGGACACGGTTGTCAACCTGACGAACCACATGAACTTCGACGTTGCCGGAGCCGGCTCGCCCGACGGCGTGCTCGGCCAGATCCTGACCGTGGACGCGGACCGGTATCTCCCGCTCGACAAGAGCCAGATTCCGCTCGGGCAGCTCGCGCCGGTCAGCGCGACGCCGTTCGACTTCCGCAAGCCAACCGCCATTGGCGAGCACATCCACGACAAGAACGGGCAGTTGGCAATCGCGAACGGCTACGACCAATACTGGGTGCCGAACAAGCGCGGCGGTGGAGCATTGAAGCAGGTTGCGGCGCGCGCCTATGACCCTAGGAGCGGCCGCACGCTGGAATGCCTGACCACCGAGCCCGGCGCGCAGATCTACACTGCCGACTGGTTCGACGGCTCTTACGCAGGCGTCGGTGGTCGCTACGGCCAGTACGCCGCGTTCACGCTAGAAACGCAGCACTTCCCCGATAGCCCGAATCATCCGGGCTTCCCTTCCACCGAGCTAAAGCCCGGACAGGTTTTCAGAAGCACGACGATTTTCCGCTTCGGCGTGCAAGAATGGCTCGGAGTGAACCCGCAGCAGGGCGACCCTAACGCGCCATCCCCCGCATGGAAGCGGGCTGGCCGGGGAGCGCCAGGGTTTTTCCGGTGTCCGTCAGCTTGCCCCCGTCGACACGGAACACCTGCACGTTCTTCTCCACGTAGTTGCCGACGTAAACGAACCGGCTGTCGGGGCTGAACGCGATGCCTTCCGGCACGCCGCCCAACTTGCCCTCGCCCACGCGATGCAACACCCCACGCGGAGCTATGCTCATCAGCACCAGGCTGCCCGCCGGCGTGTAGGACCAGCGGTCGCGCTTGGAAGCCGACCCCCTGAGCAACGGCACGCCGAGCCACTTGCCGTTCGGCGACACCGCCATGCCCTCCGGCGAATCGCCCACCGCGTTCTGGTCGATCACGCGGGGCGGGTCGGCGGCCGCGTCGACCGTCACGACGGTATCGACGTTGCCGGACAGCCCGCCCCCCTGGTTGATTGACAGGGCATACCGCCCGTCCGGCGTGACCTCGACGTTGTACGGCGTGTACCCCGCCGGCAAATCGAGCGACTTGTCGTACGTGACCTTCGGTCCGTCGATCGCGAGCACGCCGATGCGATTGGCGAGATTTTTCACGGCGAACGCCCGCTTGCCGTCCGGCGTGATCGCCACCGCGGCGACCTCGTCGTCCATCGGCACCTCGGCGATGGCGCGAACCGTCGTCCCGTTTATCGAAAGCACCGACACGCTCTTGCCGACGCGGTTGGCGACGAGCGCGAGCTTGCCGTCATGCGCGATGGCGAGGCCCGAGGGCTGCTTGCCGACCGTCACGGTGTCGAGCAGCTTGGGCGGGTTGGCGTCGAGATCGACCACGAACAGCTTGTCGTCCGGCGCGGTGCTCCAGGCGCCATTCTTTTCGTTTGTAACGACGGAGCTGGCGAGCAGCGCCAGGCGGCCGTCCGGGGTGATTTGCAGGTTGGTCGGCGGCCCGAGCACCGAGTTGATGAGCGGCAGGGTCGCGCGGATGCGCGGGTTCGCCGGGTCGCTCACGTCCAGGATGACCAGCGCGTCGCTGCCGCCAGGGCCGAAGCGGACGCCGTTGGCGTCGAAGAACGCCTTGCCGTCGATGCCGACCAGGATGTCGTTCTGCCCCGCCTGCGCCGCGGCCGGAGCAAGGGCGAGCACCGTCGCGAGCAGCGCCGATTTGACCGTCATGCGTCCCATCCCGTGGCGTTTTTCGTTGGCCTAACCGTATGTCAGCCCGCCTGGGCGTTCAACTCGCCCGCCATGCTTGACCAGCCCTCGGGAATGCCTCGACACTTCCCGCATGAGCATTCTCAGCATCGCCGCCCCTCGCCTGATGCTGGTGGGCGGCGGCTCCGTGCGCGAGCTGCCCGCCGTCCTGGCGAAGTTCGGCCTGACCCGGCCGATGGTGGTGACCGACCCGTTCATGGTCTCCTCCGGCATGGTGGATCGCTGCCTCGATCCGCTCCGGGCAGCCGGCATCATGCCTCGCGTGTTCAGCGACACCGTTTCCGACCCGACCGACACCGTGATCGAGGCTGGTGTCGCGTCGCTCGGACGGGACCGCTTCGATTGCCTGGTCGGCTTCGGCGGCGGCTCGCCGATCGACACGGCCAAGGCGATGGCGATCCTCGCCGCGGGCGGCGGCAGGATGCGCGACTACAAGGCGCCCGCCCAGGCCGATCACGGCGCGTTGCCGGTGATCGCGGTGCCGACCACGGCGGGAACAGGCAGCGAATGCACCCGGTTCACCGTTATCACCGACACCGAAACCGACGAGAAAATGCTGATCGCGGGCTTGGGCGCGCTGCCGCTGGCCGCCGTGGTCGATTACGAGCTCACTTTCTCCGTCCCAGCGCGCACGACGGCCGACACCGGGATCGACAGCCTGACGCACGCGCTCGAGGCGTATGTCTCGCGTCGCGCCAACCCGTTATCCGACGCGCTCGCGCTGTCGGCGATGGAGCTGATCGGGCGGCACCTCCGCGCGGCTTGCCACTCGCCCCGCGACGCGGCAGCGCGGGAAGGCATGATGCTGGGCGCGACCACGGCGGGGCTCGCCTTTTCCAACAGCTCGGTGGCGCTGGTGCACGGCATGTCGCGGCCGATCGGGGCGCACTTCCACGTGCCGCACGGGCTGTCCAACGCGATGCTATTGCCGGCGGTCACGCGGTTCAGCATCGGGGCCGCCACGGCGCGCTACGCCGAGGCGTCGCGGCGGATCGGCTTCGCCGAGGCGTCCGACGCCGACGAGATCGCCGGGGGCAAGCTGCTGACCGGCCTCGCGGCACTCAACCGCGAGCTGGGCGTGCCCACGCCGTCCGAACACGGCATCGACGAGGGAGCGTGGACCGGGCGCATCGCGCTGATGGCCGAGCAAGCGCTGGCATCGGGCAGCCCCGCGAACAACCCGCGCGAACCGACGCCAGCGGAAATCGTCAGGATCTACCGGGAAGCCTGGTCGGGGGCGCCCCGCAACGCGCCGGCCCCCGCCGCGCCGGCCCCCGACGCGCCGGATTGAGGCCGGCGCTCGGGCCAGACCTGGAGCCACACGGGAACGGCCGAGGCGGGCAGCGGTCGCGCGATGAGAAAGCCCTGAACCTGATCGACACCGAGTTCGGCCAGCCCGCGCCAGGTCGCCTCGTCCTCGACGCCTTCAGCCACGACCGCGGCCCCATTGGCGCGCGCGGCGTCGATCGCCCGGCGCAGAAACGCGGCTCCATCCGTCCGATGCCGGTTGCGGATCACGGCCATGTCGAGCTTCACCGCCGTGAACGGCAAGCCGAGAAGCTCGGAGGCGTGCGGCATGGCAGGGCTGAGATCGTCGAGCGCCACGCCGTAGCCGGCCGCGCGCAACCACTCGAGCGCGCCGCGCAGGCCGGGCAGGTCCGTCACCGGCCGGCTTTCGGTCAGCTCGAGAATGATCCGTTCGGGCCGGACACCGGACGCCGCCCGCACCGCGTCCAGAGCCGCCATCCTGCCAGGGTCGAGGATGACGTCGAGCGGTACGTTGACCGCCACCGGAAGTTCCTGTCGCCCGAGCGTTGTCCCGGCCAGCTCGGCCATGACCCGCGCCGCGACCGCTCGCGTCAGATCACCGCCGAGGCCCGCCCCCTCGAGCTGCGGGACGAACCGGACGGGCGGCAGAAGGCCGTGGGCTGGATGGTCGAGCCGCGCGAGCGCCTCGAAACCCACGCACGCGCCGTCGGCGAGCCGCACGATCGGCTGAAACCGCAACTCGATCATGGAGCGCGCGAGCGCGTCGGACACGTCCATCGCGCCGAGGCTGGCTCCCGCGCCGCTCGCGACCCGGGGGGCAAGCGCCGCCGCGACCGACCGGCGGTCAGGCCGGGCGATCCGGGGAATGCGGGCCGTTTTTCGCCGTGGCGCGCCGAGCAACGTCATCGCGGTCGTGCATCCGGGGTCGCCGGCCGTGAGCCCGTGCAGCTCGCCGATGAGGCCATCGGACGCGCCCGGCTGCACCAGGACATGCGAATACGGCCGCGCGGCCCGAACGATCCGGTCGATCGCCTCGCGGCCAGACGCCACCGCCTCCGGCGCGTCGAGGCCGACTGCCTTCGCCGCCGCATGGACCGCCCTCGACCAGTTACGGCCGGTGCCCACCAGCAAAATGCGAAGGCCTTCAGGCCCCATAAATACTCCTTACCGATTCCTTGAACCCAGCGTGACACGAAAACGACTTCTTGTATTGCGACGACCAACTTTCATTCGCGGGCCGCCGCAAGACGGAGCCGCGAGTATCATGGTGTGTTACGCTTTGTAAACCTGCGTCATGGGCGGGCGGTCGTGGCGGCCTTGGCCGGGCGCGCGGCCGCGCTGTCGCGGCGGAGCCGGTTCTCGCCGAGGAACAGCAGGATGGGCGCGGCGATGAAGATGGAGGACGAGGTGCCGACGACGATGCCGAACAGCATGGTCCAGGCGAAGCCGGAAATGGAGGCGCCGCCGAACAGCGCGAGCGGCAGCGCGGCCAGGAACACGGTCAGCGATGTGCCGAGCGTGCGGTTGAGGGTTTCGTTGATCGACAGGTCGATCAGCTCGCGCAACGGCATGGTGCGGTACTTGCGCAGGTTTTCCCGCATCCGGTCGTAGACCACCACCTTGTCGTTGGTGGAGTAGCCGATGATGGTCAGGATCGCCGCCACCATCACCAGGTCGAACTCGATCCGGGTGACCGCGAGAAAGCCGATCGCCTTGGTCACGTCGAGCACGAGCGTCACCACCGCGCCCACGGCGAACTGCCATTCGAAGCGGAACCAGATATAGGCGAGGATCATCAACAGGCTGATCCCGAGTGCGAGCAGCCCGTCGCGGAACAGCTCGGCCGACACGGCCGCGCCCACCGCGTCCGTGCGCAATACCTTGCTGCCCGGCATGGCCTGCTCGATCGCGGCCCGGACCTTGCCGACCTCTTGCTGCGTGGCCGCTTCCGACGGAGCGGTCGGCAGGCGGATCAGCACCTGGTCGGGGGCGCCGAAGCGCTGCACCCCCTGCTCGCCCACGTGCTGCCCGGCGATGGCGGCGCGGATCTTGTCGAAGTCGGCAGGGCCTGGGGTGCGGACCTCCATGACGATGCCGCCCGAGAAGTCGATGCCGAGGTTAAGCCCGGGATAGAAGAACAGCACGACGGACGCCGTCGAGAGCACCGCCGAGACCAGCAAGCCCATGAACCGGCCGCGCATGAAGCGAATGCGGGTGTTGTCGGGGACGAGGCGCGCGAGGGGGCGATAGAACATCGGGGTCAGACCGGCAAGGCCCGTGGCCGCGCTGAAACGTACCAGCGCGAGATCAGCAGGCGGGTGAGCATCCAGGCGGTGAACATGGTGGTGGCGATGCCGACCGTGATGGTCACGGCGAAGCCGCGCACCGGGCCGGTGCCGAACACGAACAGCATGACATGGGCGAGGAACGCCGTCGTGTTGGTGTCGAAGATGGTGCGATAGGCGCGGTTAAATCCGGCGTCGAGCGCCTGCAGCGGCGGCCGGCCGAGCCGCGCTTCCTCCCGGATGCGCTCGTTGATGAGGATGTTCGCGTCCACCGCCATCCCGAGCGTGAGCAGGATGCCGGCCATCCCGGGCAGGGTCAGCGTCGCTTGCAGCACGGACAGCACGGCCATCATCAGCAGGAGATTGACCACGAGGGCCAGGTTCGCGAACCAGCCGAACAGGCCGTAGAAGGTTCCCATGTAGCCGATCACCAGCAGGAACCCGACCGCCAGCGAGAAGCCGCCGGCGCGGATCGAATCGGCGCCCAGCTCGGGGCCGACGCTGCGCTCCTCCACCACCGTGAGCGGCGCGGGGAGCGCGCCCGCCCGCAGCAGCACGGCGAGGTCGTTGGCACTCTGCGCGCTGAAGCTGCCGCTGATCTGGCCGCGGCCGCCGGTGATCGGCTCGCGGATAACGGGGGCGCTGATCACCTGGTTGTCGAGCACGATGGCGAAGCGGCGGTTGACGTTGGCGCGCGTGATGTCGGCGAAGCGCCGCGCGCCGACCCCGTTGAAGGCGAAGTTCACCACCCAGTCGCCGTTCTGCTGGTTGGTGCCGGCGCGCGCGTCCGTCAGGTCGCCGCCGTCCACGTCCACGCGCCGGCGCACCGCGAGCCGCTGGTGGGGCTGGTTCTGCATGGGCAGGAACTCGGCGCCGGGCGGCGGCGGGCCGCCGGAGGCCGGGTTCGCCGCGTCGTCGACGAGCTGGAAGGTCATGTGCGCGGTCTTGCCGAGCAGCTCCTTGATCCGATCCGGGTCCTCGATGCCGGGAAGCTGGACCACGATGCGATCGCTGCCCTGGCGGGTGATCTGCGGGTCGGCCACCCCCGTCTCGTCGATCCGTCGGCGGACGATCTCGATCGATTGCTGCACGGCGGCGGTCGCGCGCTCGGTCAGCGCCGTGGGCGCGAGGGTGAGCGTGATC
>CAXUIE010000078.1:0-11287 GCA_964250825.1 uncultured Acidisphaera sp.
GATACACCGGCCGGCCCGCCGCGCGCGCCACCCGGGCGAGGTCGAGCACGTCCTCATTGTAGACCAGGGTCGCCGGGTCCAGCCGGGCGGCGTCGGCCACGCGCTGCTTGAACGCGGCGCGGCCGCGCAGCAGCGCCGGCAGCATTCCCAGGAGTGCCAGCGGATTGCTGGCGGCCAAGCGCAGCGCCGCCTCGATCAAGGTGTCGGTGCGGACTACCGTGCCGTCGAGGTCGAGGATGAGCGGTGCATCGGGTCCCGAGCCCGCGAGCCCCGGCGGTCGAGGCCCCGCGTCGGGCGTCAGTGCTGACAAGGACACTCGCTGGCACTCCGTCTTGAAGCCGTCGGACCGTTTTCGCGGCGGCTGGGGCAGTCCGGCGGTCGCTCTCAACACGCGCGCGGGCCGCAGCCGGACGGCCGAAGGATTGAGTTGCTTACCGCAAGCTCGGCCGCATTGGAACACGCTGCCGCATCAATTCCTGTAACGGCCTCGCAAGCACCCGGAGGCTCAGAGGCTACACCTGTCGGGGCCCGCGAGCCGCTTTCCAGCGCGCGGCTTCCCCGAAAGCAACTCCGGGGGGCCTGGCCCAGCGCTCACAACCTGGTGATTAATGGGTATTTTTTCCTCATTAGCCGCGTCGTTTACCATCGAAACTGGCGAACCGCGCGCGGTCCGCCTCATGTGCGAGTGACACGATTGTAACCCGAAAGTCGAACTGTTAGCAGGATGATGCTTCACACCGGCCCTGCAACATCCGCACAAGTCCACTTCCATATTGTTGGTAATCATCTTAGGGAGATGACGATGGCGATCGACCCGAACAATCTGTCCGGCACCGCGACGATGACGTTTGATGAGGAATTCAACTCGCTCGATTTCAACACCTGGAGTCCGACGTACTTTTGGCAGCCGCAGGGCGGATATTACAGTAACGACACCACTTGGATCGTTAATCCGAACAATCCAGCCACCGCGTCGCTCAATCCGTTCTCGGTCAACAACGGCGTGCTGACGATATCGGCGAATCCAACGCCCAGCGCAGCGTCGGGCAGCGTCGGCGGTTCCCCCTATACGTCGGGCATGCTCACGACGTACGGCAAGTTTTCGCAAACCTATGGCTACTTCGAGATGCGGGCGCAGTTCCCCGCCGGCGCCGGCCTCGAATCTGATTTCTGGATGATGCCCGCGTCGGGTACTACGTCAAAGCCGGAACTCGACGTTGTGGAGCTGCCGAGCGCGTGGCCGACGACGACGACGTTCGCCATCCATTCCAACGATCTTTCCGGTGGCATCACCGGCGGCTGGGCCAACGTCGCCGACTCGTCAAACGGCTTTCACACCTACGGCGTGGATTGGGAGCCCGATTACACGACCTGGTACGTTGACGGCAAGCAAGTGTATCAAACGCCGACCCCGGCGGACCTCAACGTGCCGATGTATCTCATCGCGGACCTTCAGGTGGGCTCGCCGGATTCGTGGCCGCAAGCGCCGAACGGCAATACGCCATTTCCGGCGCAGCTCAATATCGATTACATCCGGGCATATTCCTCCATGCCGGCCAACGCGAATGCCAACGCGCAGGCCGCGGCTGCGTCCAACAACAGCACCCCGAGCACCGACTCCGCCTCCACCGGTTCGACGGCTGCGCCTCCCTCCAACTCGTCTGGGACGACACTGGCGGTGCAGGACGACAACAGCACGTGGTCGAACGTTCCGGTCATCACGAGCGGCAGCAGCGACTTCACCGGGCCGCTCGCCACCACCATTCACCAATCCGTTTCAAATGGAACGGATGCGGTGTCGGTCCAGTCGCCCGTCAACATGGAAACGGTTCAGCTCGGCTCGGGAAACCAAAGCATGTCGTTCGCGAGCCCGAACGCTCTCGTGCTCACGGGTGGCAGCGGCACGGACACGGTGACGGCCGACTCTGGACCCGACCGCAATCTCTTCACAGCCGGCACCGGAACGCTCGACGTCACGGGCGGCAGTAGCGGATCGACCTACTTCTTTCATGACAACAGCGGCAAAATGATCATCGAGGATTTCGGCTTCTACAAGGGCGACTCGCTCGGGATCGATCGCGACCTGCAGGCTGGCTTCAACTCCACCGATGACGGGCAGGGTGGATCGCTGCTCACCTTCGCAAACGGAGGCAGCATCGACGTCAAGGGCCAAGCGGGAATCACCGCCTCCCAGATCGGCTGGGGCTAGTAGGCCATTGCGCCCCGCAGCGCGACAGCTGCGGGCTGCGGGGTGGCCGCGGCTCAGCCCCTGGCCACCAGATAGACACCCGCGACGACGAGGACGGTCCCGCCCAGGCGCGTGAGCCCGAGCGGCTCGCTGAACAGGAAGTGCCCGAGCAGCGCCGTCAGCACGAAGCCGAGGCCGACGAACGGATACGCCTGCGACAACTCCGTCCGCGACAGCGCGCTTAGCCACAACACCGTCCCGACCCCGTATAGCGCGAGCCCGCCGAGAACGCCGGGGCGCAGCAGCATCGAGATCACGGCGCCGATCAGCCCGAAGGGTGGCGGCTGGCTCGGCGCCCCCGACGAAACGCCGAGCTTGAATAGCACCTGCGCGCACGCCGACAGGGTGACGCTAACGAGGATAAGCGCGAGCGTTCGGCCGGTCATCGCGGCGCGGCCTGCTCGGGGGCGGGCAGCCCAAAGCCCGGCGGATGCGTGCGCCGGTAAAAATCCCAGCAGGCGTTGAGCGGCACCGGCTCGAACTCGGCGATGAGCACGGGCCTGAAGACGCCGCGGATGGTTTCCTCGCCGCCCGCCGACAGGGCGCACTTTGACACGAACAGCCCGTCCGCCTGCGCGAGATAACGGGAGGCTTCGGCCGGCTTGAACACCGGGATCGTGCGCCCGACCTGCACGGCCAATGTCACGCCCCGTGCCGGCGTGAGGCCGAGCAGTTCGGCAAACGGGTCGACGAACGCGAGTGCGGCATAAGCGTGCGCGCTCGTCTCGAGACCCTTGGCATGAAACGCCCGCGCCGCGTCCACGACGTCCTCCGACCACGCGACGCCGGCCGCCGGCGCGTTGCTCGACGGGTCATTATCGACGTTGAACCGCCTGACCTGCACGTCGGAGATCAGCGGCAGCCATTCGTGCGACAAGCGCCGGAACAGTTCCGCCCCGGCCAGCGTGTAAGGCGGGATGCGTATCCCGGGGGACAGGGCGCTGAACGACGATTGACCCCTGGCGTGATACAGCGCGGTCGCGACGCGCGAGACGATCACGTCCAGGAGGGGGAGCAACAGGGACGCGGCGAGCAGCAGGGAGACTGCGGATCGCCACGCATCGCGGCGCTTGACGCCCGGGTGAAACAGCACCGCGGCTGCGGCAATGAGCCCGATGCCCCCCGTGTTCTGGCTTTCCGCCACGAGGGCCGCGCCGAGCAGCAGCACGGCGTCGACTGCGAAGGCTTGTGCTTGCAGCAAGCGCCACGGCGAACCGGAGATGCGTGGCCGCGCCACCGTGTCGCGCAGCGCGAGGAGGGCGATCGCCGTCCCGACCGCCAGTGGCGCCCAGTTCCGGACGGCAGTGATGACAAGCGCGTTGAAACCCTGTCCCTGGTTGATCCGCACCATGAACATGACGTCGCGAAGGTAGGCGGAGAAGAACCCCGTCGCTGCCTCCACGCCAGCGCAAACCATGACGAGGCCAGCCAGGCCGAAGACGACCGGGCGCCAATCCGACCGGCGCAGGACGCAGGCGGCCGCCAGCAAGCCGATCGCCACGAAAGCGGCGGTGATCTTGAGCAGCAACAGCAGGCCGACGAGATAACCGAGCAGGGGCGCGTCCCAGCCGGATTTCGGCAGGACGTACCAGAGCCCCAACAGGAAGAGGCCGCCCACGACGAAGCGGTTATAGGTCGCGAAGTAGCTGAGCTCGGACAGGTTCGTCTTGTCGAGGGTGTACGGCACCAGCACCATGAGCGCCAGCAGCGCGAGCGCCGCCAGGAAACGCAGCCCCGTCTCGAACCGCGCCGCGAGGGCCGCAAGCGGCGGCAACCAAAGCAGCCACATCAGCGCGTGCAGGCCGACAAACGGCTGCCCGCTTGGGAACAGGCGTTCGGCCCAGGAGGTTAGGTAGAGGGTCAGCGAGCCGATCGGCGCGATGAAGTCGATGTGCGGGGTTTGCCCGAGCCGGATACGGTACGCCCCGTCCAGGATGAACAAGAAATCCCAGAAGGCGCGCCCATATGGGATCACCTTGATGGTCGCGGCCGCGACGCAAACCGCGACGGCCGATAGCACGAGGGCCAGCCAGCGGCGACCAACGCGCCCCGCGAACCCAGACGTCCCGACGGCGAGGGTAGCCTGCTCCATCCCGCGCAACTCCTGGAAAGATAAGCGGCAGCCCGATGGCCGCATGTTAGGTTGTGCTGCTTAGGACAGGGTTAAGGCGCCGAGCCAGCTTCCCTCGATGCGATCACGCGATCCGCCAGATCCTTGCCCGCGCCGAGCAGGGAAACTCCCGCTTCCGCCGCAGGACGGTTTAGCACAACGGGGACGCGGTTCATCAAGCGGCTGATGGCTTCGCGAGTCTCGGGTGCCGGACCTGGCGCTTGCCGGTCAGCGGACCGCGGCCTGTGTTCGGGCCCGGCAACCATGCCGTGTTGACGGCGCCAAGCGAAGGCGCAGCGTCCCGACGCCCAACCCGAAAGAAGGGAAGTCGCATGGGTCCGTTCGAGGGCGTTCGCATCATCGACATCACCCACGTGCTGGCGGGCCTGTTCGCGGCCTACCAGTTGGCCGTGCTCGGCGCGGACGTGTTCAAGGTCGAGCACCCGCAACCCGGCCTCGGCGAGCACACGGACGAAATCCTGCGCGGCCTCGGCTACACCGCGCCGGAGATCGCGCGGCAGCGGAGGGCCAGCGCCGTGTAAAGCGTCTGCGCGGACGAAGGTCGGTGGTGGGCCGGCCGCGCCTTCGCGTCACCTACGCCGGATAACGTGCCCGAGACTGAGTCATCGCGACGCAAACGCGACGATTCGCTGATCGCTTACTCTCCCGTGAAGTTTGGCGCGCGCTTTTCCAGAAAAGCGTTGGCCGCCTCGCGATGGTCGGCCGTCGCATGGACCAGCGCCTGCATGGAGGCGGCCATCTCCAGCAGCGTGTCCATCCGCGTGTGCCGCCCTTCCATCAGCAGCCGCTTGGTCAACCGCACGGCGTGCGGCGGATTGGCCGCGATTTTCGCGGCGAGCGCCCGCGCCGCGTCAAGCAACTCGCCGTCCGGCACAACGCGCGACACGAGTCCGCACGCCAGCGCCTCGCGCGCGTCGATCGGCTCGCCGGTGAACGCCATCTCGCACGCCTTGGAAAACCCGACCGCGCGCGGCAGCAGCCACGCACCGCCGTCGCCCGCGATGAGCCCCACCTTCACGAAACTTTCGGCGAACCGTGCGCTGTCACCCGCGACGCGGATGTCGCACATGCACGCGAGGTCGAGCCCGGCGCCCACGGCCGGGCCGTTGACGGCGGCGATGATCGGCACGTCCAGCCGCTCGAACGCGAGCGGGATGCGCTGGATGCCGTGCTTGTAATAGCGCGTGGTGCGCACCGGCTGCTTGGCCCGGCTTTCCGCTTCGGCGGCCATCGCGCGGAGATCGCCGCCGGACGAGAATGCCTTGCCCGCGCCGGTCAGGATGGCGGCGCGCACGGACGGATCGGCGTTCATCCGCTCCACCGCCGCGACGATCGCGTCCACCATGTCGCGCTCGGAGATCGGATTGCGCATGGCGGGGCGATTGAGCGTGAGCAGGACAACGGCGCCGTCCTGCTCGTACAGCACTGGATCGTTTGTCATCTGCCCTACTCCGTTCGTTCAGCGCAGCCCGAGGCCACGCGCGATGATCCCGCGCAGCACCTCGCGCGTCCCGCCGCGCAGCGAGAACGAGGGCGCGTGCAGCATGGTGTGCGCCAGCACCGCCGAGAATGCCTGCGTCGAATCGGCGGCGGGTTCCGTATCGATCAGCAGACGCGCGACCTCCGGTATCTCCTGCTCGAGCAGCGCGCCCAAATCCTTCACCATCGCCGCCTGCAGCGCCGGGTTCTCGCCCGCCTGCAGCATCCCGGCGACCGAGCGCGACAGCCGGCGGAGCGCCGTGATGTGCGACGACAACCGCCCGACCGCGATCGCCGCGCGCTCCGAGGGCTCGGACCCTAGCGCGCGGACAAGCTCGACCAGCAAGGTAAAGCTCGAAAGGAACCGCTCCGGCCCGCTCCGCTCGAGCGCCAGCTCGCTCGTGACCTGGTCCCACCCGTCGCCCTCGCGGCCGAGCAGCGAGCCTTCCGGGAGAAAGCAGTCGGTGAACACCACCTCATTGAAGTGGTGCTCGCCGGTCAGCGCCAGGATAGGGCTGATCTTGATGCCCTCCGTCGCCTTGAGATCCACTAGGAACTGGCTGACGCCGCCGTGCCGGTTGGCGCTGTCGGTCGCTCCCGTGCGACAGAACAGGATCATGTGCGTCGCGAGATGGGCGAACGACGTCCACACCTTGGCGCCGTTCACCAGATAGCCGCCCTGCACCTTTCCGGCGCGGGTGCGCACGGAGGCGAGGTCGGAGCCGCTGTCGGGCTCGCTCATGCCGATGCAGAAATACGCCTCGCCCCGCGCGATGCGCGGCAGCACCACATCCTTCTGCTCATCGGTGCCGACGCGCATAATCAGCGGCCCGCTTTGCCGGTCGGCGATCCAGTGGGCGCTCACCGGCGCGCCGGCCGCCAGCATCTCTTCGAGCACGACATAGCGTTCGAGCGCGCTCCGCTCGTGGCCGCCGTATCGCTTGGGCCAGGTCATCGCGATCCAGCCGCGCTCGCCCATGCGGCGGCTGAACGCTGGATCGTAGCCATTCCAGCTTTCGGCGCGCTCGCGGGGAGAGCGGCCGGCGAGTTCGCTCGCGAGGAACGCCCGCACCTCGGCGCGCACGCGCTCCGCCTCGGGCGATTCCGGTGGCGGCGGAAAGGTGTAAGCGGACACGGTTGAACTCCTCGCGGTGCGCGCCTCGCGCGCCACGAAGGATACCAGCCAGCGCCGTTAGGACAACCGCATCCCCGAGCTTCGGCCGCCCTCGGCAAGCTCGCTGGAGCGCGCCGCGCGCCGTTCGGCTTCCGCTATGTAGTCGCGGGTCAATGGGACGGGCGAGCCTCGCCGGGCGAGCTGGATCTGGTGCACGACCTGGCCCCACGTTCGGAACGTGAGCTCGGAGGCAGCAAGGTAGAACTCGAACATGCGGCAGAAGCGCTCGTCGTAGAGCGAAGCGATCGCGTCGCGGTTGGCGGCGAAGCGCCACCTCCAGTGCCGCAAGGTGTCCGCGTAATGCATCCGCAGCACCTCGATGTCGGTCATCATCAAGCCCGATCGTTCGATCACCCGCGTGACCTCGCTCAACGCCGGGCAGTAGCCGCCCGGAAAGATGTACTTAGCGATCCAGGCGTTCGTGCTGCCTGGCCCGTCAGGGCGCCCGATATAGTGGAGCAGCGCCACGCCGTCCGGCATCAAGCAACGGTCGACCGCGCTGAAGAAGCTTCGGTAATGCGTCACGCCGACGTGCTCGAACATCCCGACGGACACGATGCGGTCGAACCGGCGCTCGACCGCCCGGTAGTCCAGCAACTCGAACTGGACGCGCTCGCTCAAACCTTCCGCCGCAGCGCGGGCGCGAGATTCGGCGAGTTGCTCGGCCGACAAGGTGATGCCGGTGACCTGCGCCCCATGATGCCGCGCGAGATGCAGCGCGAGCCCGCCCCACCCCGATCCAATATCGAGCACCCGGAGATTCGGGCGGTCCAGGCACAGCTTTGCCGCGATGTGCCGCTTCTTCGCGGCCTGCGCTTCCTCTAGCGTTTCATCGCCGCGCGGGAAGTAAGCGCAGGAGTACTGCCGGTCGCGGTCGAGGAAAAGGCTGTAAAGCCGGCCGTTCAGATCGTAGTGGTGCGCGACGTTGCGCCGGGCGCGGGCCGCGGGGTTGAACTGGTCGAAGCGCCGCCTCCAGTCCCGCAATACTTGGCTGACTTGCAAGCCGGGATGCTGTCTGACGTTCACATCAGCGTTTGAAATCATCACCGCGAGCATGTCATGTACGTTGCAACCTAAAGTCGTAAGATTGCCATCCATATAGGATTCGCCCACTCCCAGCGTCGGATTGAGCGCGAGCCGCCGTACAGCACGGGCATCAGCGAGAACGATGGTTGCGTCGAGTCCCGCTTCCGCGCTCCCCGCGTACACAGTGCTGCGTCCGTCGGGCCAGCGCACGGCCAAACGTCCGCGCGTGATGAAGCGCTTCAGGATTGCGTGGAGAACGGCCTGCATCGCCAACCCTCATTACGGATGCTTTAGACATCCACAATGAAAGGCGATGCCGCGATCGTCAAAACGTGGACCCCTGTTCCACCCGTTCCGACGCCCAATCCGGCTTCACGTTGACGTGCGGCGCCGACCCGAGCCGCACGGCCATGTCAAATGTCGGGCTGTTCCGGCGAGGTGCTGGGATCGAACATCGCCGCGGGCGGCATCGGCTCGTCGTCCTCGTCGGCGCCGATCCGCTCGCCGCGCGCCTGGCGCTCGGCTTCACCGGGGCTGCGGGCGACGTTGACGGTGACCGGAATCGAGACCTCGGGATGCAGCACGATCCGCACCGGCGCCAAGCCCAGCGTCTTGATCGGGTGTTGGAGCACGACCTGGGAACGGTCCACGGTCAGCCCGCCAGCAGTCGCGGCCTCGGCGATATCCCGCGCCGAAACCGAGCCGTAAAGTCCGCCGCCTTCGCCGGCCTGGCGAATGATCACGACGGTGAGCCCGCCCACGCGTTCGGCCACGCGTTCCGCTTCCTCGCGCCGCTTCAGACTTTGCGCTTCGAGCTGCGCCCGCTGCTGCTCGAACTTGGCGCGGTTCTCCTTGGTGGCGCGGAGCGCCTTCTTCTGCGGCAACAGGTAGTTGCGGGCGAAACCGGGCTTTACGCGCACGATTTCGCCCATTTGCCCGAGCTTATCCACCCGCTGCAGCAGGATCAATTCCAAAGCGGCCATGGGCCGGCTCCTCAGGTCAAAATATAGGGCAGCAGGGCGAGGAACCGCGCCCGCTTGATAGCGACCGCCAGTTCGCGCTGCTTCCTGGCCGACACCGCCGTGATGCGGGACGGAACGATCTTGCCGCGCTCGCTGAGGAAGCGCGACAGCAATCGAACGTCCTTGTAATCGATCTTCGGCGCGTTCGGCCCGGAGAACGGGCAGGACTTCCGGCGGCGATAGAACGGGCGCCTGGCTCCCACCGCCGCCCGCCGAGTCGCCGGGTTGACCTCAGTCATATCGGACACCGCCTACTCCTCCCCGCTCGCGCGGAAGTCCTCGCGCGGATTGAACTCGTCGGCGCCGCGTGCGCGGAACTCCTCGCGCTCGTCGTAGCCGCGCTTGCGCCCGCTTTCGAAGCGGCCGGCCGGCTTGGGCCCGCGGAAGGAGCGCTCCCGATCGTCCGATTTGCGGGACAGAATGGCCGAGGGCGCTTCCTCGATCGCGTCCACGCGCACCGTCATGAACCGCAGAACCTCCTCGTTGAGGCGGAGCTGGCGTTCCATCTCCCCGATGCTGGCCGGCTTGGCGTCCAAGCCGAGCAGCATGTAGTGCGCCTTGCGGTTCTTCTTTATGCGGTATGACAGGCTGCGCAGGCCCCAGTACTCGCGCTTTGGCACGGAGCCGCCCTCTCCTTCCAGCTGGGCGGCGACAGCGTCGGCAATCGCCTCGACCTGCTGCTGTGTGACGTCGTTGCGCGCCATCAGCACGCATTCATAAAAGGGCATGAACCATCTCCCTGTGGCTTGTCTCGCCCACGGCCTGCTCGAGGCAGCGTCCCGCCATCGGGACGCAGGGCATAGCCGGAGCGAAGCCCATCGCCCGGCAGGGAAGCGGCGGCATCAAGCACGGATCGCCCGCTCGCGCAACCACCGGAGTGGGGCAACGGGGCAACACTGTAACACTCGCGTTCGGCAGGGGGTTGGCGGGCTGCTCGCGAGCCGTTACCACCACCGCCCGAGGTGTCATTCTGGAGACTCCGGATGTCGGATAACAGGCGATGGGCGGAGGCCGGGACGGAGATCGCCGGCACGCCCGTCGCGCAAGGCGCTCGACCCGACCCGGCAAGCCTGTCGTTCGAGGATGCGCTGAGCGAGCTCGAGCAGATCGTCCGCGGGCTCGAGGGGGGGCAGCAAAAGCTCGAGGACGCGATCGTCGCCTATGAGCGAGGAGCCGCGCTGCGCCGGCATTGTGAGGCCAAACTCGCGGAAGCCGAGAGCCGGGTCGCCGCCATCGTCGCGCGCGCCGACGGGTCGCTTGCGCCGCGGCCGGCCGACTGACCATGGCGGAGGACAGCCTTCCCGCCCACTTGACCCGGCGCGCGGGGGTGATCGAGGCGTGCCTCGACGCCCTGATCCCGGAGGTCCCAGGCGCCGAATCCCAGCTCGTGACGGCGATGCGCTATGCGGTCCTGGGCGGGGGCAAGCGGTTGCGCGGGTTTCTCGTGATGGAGGGGGCGTCACTGTTCGGGGTGTCCGAAACCTGCGCCGCGCGCGTCGCGGCCGCGGTGGAGATGGTCCACGCCTACTCGCTCGTGCATGATGATCTGCCAGCCATGGACGATGATGACGTCCGTCGCGGCAAGCCATCGACCCACCGCGCGTTCGACGAGGCGACCGCGATCCTGGCCGGGGACGCCCTGCAGACGCGCGCGTTCGAAGTGCTGGCCGAGCCGGACACGCACTCGGACCCGCAGGCGCGGTGCGAGCTGGTGGCGGCGCTGGCGGCGGCCGCGGGGCCGCGCGGCATGGCGGGAGGCCAGATGATCGACATGCTGGCCGAGGGGTGGTCCTTGGATGCCGCGGAGATCACCCGGCTGCAAGCGTTGAAGACGGGGCGGCTGATCCAGTTCAGCGCGGAAGCGGGGGCGATTCTCGGCCGTGCCGCGGTTCAGCAGCGGCAATTGCTAGCGGGCTATGGTCGCGACCTCGGGGCGGCGTTCCAGATAGCCGACGACCTGCTGGACGCCGAGGGGAATGCCGCCGAGACCGGCAAGACGACCGGCAAGGATGCCGTCGCCGGCAAGGCGACGATGGTGGCGGTGCTTGGGACGGACAGCGCCCGCACGCACGCGATCATGCTGTCGGAGCAGGCGGCCACGCATCTTGACGGCTTCGGCGACGCGGCGTTGCCGCTGCGCGCGCTCGCGCGCTTCGCCGTTGATCGCCGGAGCTGAGTGGGCATGGGTTTGAGGGTTTGGTGATGGG
>CAXUIE010000079.1:0-4349 GCA_964250825.1 uncultured Acidisphaera sp.
CGACGCATCTGCCGACGCGCGACTCGACGCGCGCGCCTTCCGAGCCGGGCGCGATCGCTTGGGTGCGGGCGCCCGGCTGGCTTGCGTATGGCGAGCGCGTCTACGCGGTTGGCGACATCCACGGCTGCGCGGACCAGCTCGCGGCGCTGCACGGGATGATCGAGGAGGATCTGGCGCGACGACCCGTCGCATCGCCGTTGCTCGTCCATCTCGGCGATTACATCAACGGTGGGCCGGATAGCGCGGCGGTGCTCGACCGCATCGTGCATCTGCCGCCGTCCAATCTTCGCACGATCAACCTTGCCGGCGATCACGAACAAATGCTGCTCGACGCGCTCGACGGAGACCGGGCGGCAGGGACGGACTGGCTGGAGGCCGGCGGCGCGAGCGCGCTTCGGAGTTGGCGCGTCGACCTCGCGACGCCGCGTGAGCAATGGGATGGGCTGATCCCGCCCGCGCACCTCGCCTTGATGCGATCGCTCGCGCTGAGCCATCGCGCCGCACACACGTTGTGCGTGCCGGGGGGCGCCCGCCCGGGTGGGCCGCGCCCCCCAAACCCGCGCGACGACCTGCAGCGCATCCGCCAACCGTTTCTGTCAAGCGAGCAGGATTTCGGTGCGATCATCATTCACGGCCACAGTTCGAGCGTCGCACCCGTGATCGCCCGCAATCGCATCGGCATCGACACCGGCGCGGGCATCGGCGGCCGGCTTACCTGCGCCGTTCT
The DNA here is from genome assembly GCA_964250825.1 of uncultured Acidisphaera sp. Taxonomy (GTDB): domain Bacteria; phylum Pseudomonadota; class Alphaproteobacteria; order Acetobacterales; family Acetobacteraceae; genus CAVWQV01. Next base: position 728 of record CAXUIE010000079.1, read on the forward strand.
GGAAGACGACCGGGTCGGCTTCCTGACGGCCTGAGCCGTTGCTACGATGCCCTGAACGGTCGGGGGAAGCCATGAGCACGACAACGCGATCAACCACGAGCAGCTATTTGCCGGTCCGCGACGATTGGCTCGCCCGCCGAACGGAGCCGCCACTCGAGCCGGGTCTGCCCATCGTCGATCCGCACCATCATCTGTGGGACCGGCCGGACTGGATGTATATGCTTCCAGACCTCCTGGCCGACCTCGCCGCCGGCCACAACATGCTGGCGACGGTATTCGTACAGGCGCGCGCGTTCCATCGGGCGGGTGGGCCGGAGGAGTTCCGTCCGGTCGGCGAAACCGAGTTCGTCAATGGCGTTGCCGCCATGAGTGCCAGCGGTCGCTACGGACCGGCGCAAGTCTGCGCCGGAATCGTCGGGCACGCCGACCTCTCGCTCGGCGCGCGGGTGCAGGACGTCCTCGAAGCGCATCTACGCGCTGGCGGCGGCCGGTTCCGCGGCATCCGCCACATCACCGCGTGGGACGCCGACCCCTCCATCCTGAACCCAGCTTATGCGCCGCCGCCGGGGCTGATGGGCGAGACGAAGTTCCGCGAAGGACTGGCGCGGCTTGCCCCGCTCGGCTTGTCGTTCGACGCTTGGTTGTACCATCCGCAGATCGACGAGCTCACCGCGCTAGCGCAGGCCTCGCCGGAAACGCGCATCGTGCTCGACCACGTGGGCGGCCCACTCGCGATCGGCCCCTATGCGGGCAAGCGCGACGCGATCTTTCCCGGCTGGGCGGCCTCGATCCGCAAGCTCGCCCAGTGCCCGAACGTTTACGTCAAGCTCGGCGGGCTCGGCATGAAGATCAACGGCTTTGATTTCCACGAGGGGGTCGACCCGCCCTCGTCGGAGGCGCTCGCGGCGGCGTGGAAGCCTTACATCGACACCTGCATCGAGGCGTTCACGCCGGCTCGCTGCATGTTCGAAAGCAATTTCCCCGTCGACAAGGGCTCCTACAGCTACGGCGTGTTCTGGAATGCCTGCAAGCGGCTCGCGAGCGGCGCCAGCGCCGGAGAAAAGGCCGACCTGTTCGCCCGCACCGCCGCGCGCTTCTATCGGCTTGATGTACCGGCTTAGGCGGGGAACGAGTATTTTCACCCTGGCCTTCTCCCTCTACGGGAGAGGGAGTTGCATTCCCTTCCCCTCGTGGGTGGGGTTAGGGACGGAGAAAACACTTGAAACAATTGCACATCGGCGACGCGACGATCACCAGCATCATCGAACGCGACGGCCCGTGGCGGCGGCCGCAAGACTTCTTCCCGGGCTACGATAGGGAGATCGCCTACCGGCACCTGGCCGAGATGCCGGATTTCGTGTTCGACCGCGCATCCGACCGCATGGTCATCACGTATCAGACCTTTGTCGTGCGCACGGCGCACCATACAATTCTCGTCGATACTTGCACCGGCGAGGATAAGGGGCACCCGCCGCCGTTCGATTTTCCCAAGCAGCGCTGGCTTGACGAGTTCAACGCGGCGGGGCTGCGCTTTGAGGAGATCGACTTCGTGTTCTGCACCCACCTTCATATCGACCATTGCGGCTGGAATACGCGCCTTGTGAACGGACGCTGGGTTCCGACCTTCCCGAAGGCCAAGTACGTCTTTCACAAAAGGGAATACGCCGCCTGGGAGCAGGCCACCAAGGAAGGCAAGGACCCGCCGGGCAACGTGTGGCGCTTCAACTGCGAGCCGGTGATGCAAGCCGGCCAGGGACTCCTGGTGGACGACGACTACGCGCTCGACGACATCGTGACACTCACGCCGACGCCCGGCCACTCGCCATGCCATTGCTGCGTCAACATCGCGAGCAAGGGCCAGCGGGCGTCCGTGGTCGGCGACCTGATGCATCACGCGCTGCAAGTGCGCGAGCCCGATTGGTCGGCCGGCGTCGACTGGGACCAAGCGCAATCAGCTGCTTCGCGCCGGCGCTTTTTCGATATGGTGGCCGGCACGGATACGGTGATCCTTCCCGTGCATTTCCCCTCGCCCACCGCCGGCCGCATCGAAGGCGGCTCGGACGGGTTCCGCTACCGCTTCAACGACCAGTAAGGAACGACATGCCCGACGTCAGCATCACCATCCGCAAGAACGGACCCTTGATCGTCACCGGCCCGGTTGAGCTCAAGGACGCGGACGGCAACCTGTATCCCGCCAAGGAGAGCATGGCGTTGTGCCGCTGCGGCGCATCGACCAAGAAACCGTTCTGTGATGGCACCCATTCCAAGATGGGCTTTGCGGCGGCCGAACGCGCCGTGCCGGAGTCGGCCGAGGGAGCGACGGCGCCGGACCGGCCTATATGACGCCACCCTGCCGCAGCGCGGCGATCTCCGGCGTGCCGAGCCCGAGCCAGCCGCCGTAAACCGCCTCGTTGTGCTCGCCGAGGCCCGGTGACGGCCGCATTCGCGGCGCAGCCGCGCCGTGCAGCCGGATCGGGCTGTTCGAAACGATCACCGGGCCAAGGTCCGGGTGGTCGATCCGGTGCAACATGCCGCGGCTGTGCATGTGCGGGTCGTTCATCACCTCGCGGACGTCGCGTACCGGGGCGCAGGGGATGCGGTGACGGCTGGCCGCGGCGAACACCTCCGTCTTGCCGAGCGTGCGCGTCCAGGACGCGACGACGGCGTCGGTTTCGTCCACGTTCGCCACTCTCGCCGCGTTGGTGGCGAAGCGCGGATCGTCCGCCAATTCCTCCCGGCCCATCGCCCGGCACAGGCTGCGCCAGTGCTCCTCCGTCACCGTCTGCATGGACACCCAGCCGTCCGTGGTCGGGTAGGTGTTGTAGGGCGCGCCAGAGCGGCCGGACTGACGGTTGCCGGGACGCGGCGGGATTTCCCCGGTGCGATGGAGGTAGTCGAATGACGCCGCCATCGATGCGTACACCGCTTCCTGCATCGCCACTTCCACCAGGCGCCCGACGCCGGTGCGATCGCGCTCGTAGAGCGCGGTGACGATCCCGCCGTAGAGCGCGGTGCCGCCCATGATGTCGACCAAGGTGGGACCCGCCTTGGTGGGCGGCCCGTCCGGAAATCCGGTGACGCTCGCGATGCCGGACGCGGCCTGGATCGTCATGTCCATCGCGAGGTTGTTCGCGTCCGGCCCGGTGATGCCGAACCCGGTGCCGGTGGCGTAGACCAAGCGCGGGTTGAGCGCGCGCAGCACGTCCCAGCCGACGCCGAGCTTGTCCATCACGCCTGGGGCGAAGTTCTCCAGCAACACGTCCGCGCGCCGAGCCATGGCGAACAACAGCTCGCGCCCGCGCGGGTTCTTGAGGTTCAGCGTGATCGCCCGCTTGTTGGAGTTCATCATCGCCAGCGAGAGCGACGTTCCCCCGGTGCCGATCGAGCGGCGGCGAAGCGGCTCGCCGATGCCGGGCGGCTCGATCTTCATGACCTCGGCGCCGGCGCGCGCCAGCAGCATGGTCGCGTACGGTCCCTGGAACACCTGGCCGAAATCCAGCACGGTGATCCCGGCGAGCGGCATGTTCGCCGGCTCGGCCGCATTTCGATCGCTCATCGGCCCACCCCGCTCTTGTCGCGGGAAGTTTGACGCGCGGAACGCGCGCCGGCAATCGACCGGCGG
>CAXUIE010000079.1:4359-11208 GCA_964250825.1 uncultured Acidisphaera sp.
ATTCCCCCCCCCCCCCCCCCCCCCCCCCTCGTGCGGCGGCCTGGCCGCCGCGCCCCCCCCCCCCCGGCAATCGACCGGCGGCGCGCCTCAAAGCTCGATCAAACCTCGCCTGAGGCCTTTCGCGACGGCCTCCGCGCGCGTGGTGACCTCGAGCTTGGCGAACACGGCTTCCAGGTGGAACTTCACCGTGTGGGCGGAGATGCCGAGCCGGCGCGCCACGGCCTTGTTGCTGAAGCCTTCGCCCACCGCCGCTAGGATCTGCATCTCGCGCGGGGTCAGCACCCCCGGCGGATCATCGCCCGCGGCGGCGAAGCCGCGCGGCTCGACCCGGGGCTGTTCCCGAACCTGCAGCCCGGCCGCGACGGCGCGGAGTGCCGCATGCAAGGCCGCTTGCGGCGCAGTCCGGCGGAGAACGCCGGGAATGGCGCGGTCCCCCGCGACTCCTCGCTCATCGGAAAGCACTAGCGCCGGCGGCCCGGCGTGGGACGCCACGGCGCTCGATGCGAGGTCGACCAGGCGCACGTCGCAGTCCCGAACGTCGACCAGCACGACGCGCTCGTCGGCCGTGAGCAGCCGGGCCAAGCGCCGCTGACGCTCCGGGTCACCCGCGTCCAGAGCGACCCGCAGCGGTTCCGCCCGCGTCACCGCGCGGGGCGCGCGGCCACGGTCAGCCGCGCCGATTGCACCGCCCCGGCGCGCATCAAGCGGATGTCGATCGTCTGCCCGACCCGGTCGGCGCCGAGCCGGCTCCGGATGGCGCGAAGGCGGAGCGCGGGCTCCCCATCCACCGTGAGCAGGATGTCGCCGGGCAAAGTGCCGGCTTGCTCGGCCGGCCCGGCGGGCGCGAGGCTGACGACCATGAGCCCGCTTTCCTGACCCGCCGCTTCCCGAAGCGCCGCCGGGATCGCCACCGGCTGCAGCCCGACCCCGAGCCAGCCGCCGCGCACCGTGCCGTGGGTGAGGACGCGTCCGACCGCCCGCTCGATCGTTTCGTGCGGAATGCCCAGCGCGCGGCCCCGCGGCCCGGCGGTCGACATGCCGATGAGCGCGCCGCGGGTGTCGATCACCGGGCCACCTTCCTCGTCCCGCCCGGCGCGGAGGTCGAGGCGGATGAGCTGATCGATCGTTCCGCCCGCCATGCTGCGCCATGCTGGCCCAACCGACCGCACCACGGCCAGCCGCGCGGTCGGCTCGGCCCAGCGCCGCGCGCCGAGTGCCAGTGCCAACGCCCCGAGCCGGGCCACGCCGGCCTGGACCGCGACTGGTTCGGCCTTAGCGCCCTCCGCCACCCGCAGCAGTGCGACGTTGGTGCCCGGATCGCGCCCCACCAGCGTGGCTGAAGCGCCCCCCCCGCTTCGTTCAACGGTGTAAGCGTCGGCCTCGGGCAGGGCTTGGTCGGAGGTCACGACGAGATCGCCCCGCCACGCGATGCCGCTCAGTCCGCGTTCGCCGATACGGACGGCCGCGAGCAAGGGGACGGCGGCGGCGGCGCGCTCGGCCAGCGCGTCGGACAGATCAGGCAATGTATTGTTCGGGTGTTCGCTCATGGGACGCTCCTTCTCTCCGATACATGCGCGCTCGCGGGGGCCGCGCCCATCGGCCGGATGACCGGGAGCGGCCCGGCCAGCCATCCAGGATCGGTCCTGCTCGCGACATCCGAATGAGAAGGGGCGGCGGCGAGCCGTTGCTCACCCCCGCCCCGGGAGCGAAATGCGTCGGGTCAGGCGCGCGTCACTGTTTCTGCGCGCCGAGCTCCGGGTAGGTTTGCACCATGCTGGCGCCAAACAGCGGCTTGTAGACGCCCTGGTGGCACGTCGCGCAATTGACCTTCGCCGTGTCCCCGAGCGGCCCGAGCCGCGCCGGCGGGAACACGTTCTGCAACGAGGCCAGATAGTTGTCGTTCAGATCGCGCACCATGCGGATGCCATACCAGGCGTTGGTGCGCTGCGGCGTGCTCTGGTCCCAGGAGGCGAACTGGCGGCTGTTATGGCAGTAGGTGCAGTTCACGCCCAGGGACTGCGCGAAATGGATCATCAGCGCGTAGGTCCATTCCGTTTGCTTGATCGATTGGCGGTCGCCGGTCGGTAGCGGGGTCTGCGCCTCGACGCGGATCTCCTTGTCCTGCTGAAGAAACGGCGTGAACGGATCCGCCGGCAGCGAAGAGTTGTTGATCGCCGCTACCGGGTGGTTCTTGCCGACGTCGCTTTCCACCATTCCCGTGAAATGCTGCTGGCCCGGATTGGTGAACCATACTTGCGACGGCACCGGATTGCCGCGATGGCAGGTGTAGCAGGTGACGCCGGTCGTCGCGACGTGGGTTTTCCAGTTGGTGTTGACTTGCTGCACCATCTGGATCATGCGCCGCGCGACCACCTTGGTGTAGATCGCGTCGGAGGCCATGTTTTCCGGGTTGTGGCAGTAGTTGCACCCCTGCTGCGGCGACACCCAGGCGGTGATCGCCGCCATCAAGCGCAGGAACTCGTTCGAGTCGACGTCCTTCAGCACTTGGACGTTCTGGTAAACCGCCGAGGACAACTGGCCGGCGGGGGGGATCGCCGGGATCTCGTCCGGCAGCTGGTTCGCGCCGTAGGTGGCCTGCACGGTGCGGGGGTCGTAGTTCTCCACCATCGCGAGGCCGCGGAAGCCGCGCTGGATCGTGTCGATGGGCGGGACCTGGAACGTAAGCGCCAAGCCGACGCCGATCAGGGCGGCGAACGCGATGACGATCTTGAGGGTGAAGCTCATCGCACCGCACCCGTTAGCGATGCCGGATCAGGCTGGAGCGGCCACACCATCGGGTAGGCGGGCGCGATCCCGTGCTTTACTCCCCATAGATACCAATTGTCGACCACCGTGCCAGTGAGCAGGATGCCGATGCCACCCGTGAGCGGGCACAACACGGCGAACCACCAGGCCCAGCGATGGATGGATTCGGGAGTCGCGTTGAACCCCATCGTCCAGCGCCACACCAGCATGCCGCGCTCGAACGCGGTGCCCCGGTCGATGATCTGCTCCACCTCACGTTCGGCACCGAAACGACTTGTCGCCAGCACGGTCGCCGCGTGCATGGCGAACAGCAACGTCGAGCCGTACAGGAACACGATCGAGAGCATGTGGAACGGATTGTAGAAGAGGTTGCCGTAACGGATCGAGAATGCGGCGGTCCAGTCGAGGTGCGGGAAGATGCCGAACGGCACCGCCTCGGCCCAGCTTCCCATCAGGATCGGCCGGATGAAGCCGAGGACGAGATAGAGCCAGATCGCCGCGGCGAACGCCCAGGCGACGTGCGTGCCCATGCCGAGCTGGCGCGCGCGGCGATAGATCCGCACCCACCAAAGTAGGATGGAGCAGGTGAGGAAGAATCCCGCCATCAGCCACCACCCGCCTTGCGCGAGCGGCGGGATGTGCAGCCCGTAGCCCGGCGCCGGCGGTTCGAGCGCCAGCCACGGCAGCTGGCGGACGAACTGCACCGGGTCCCAGTTGACCGAAGCCCACATGTTGAGGCCGATGATCTCGAACGCGGCCAGGCCGAAGATCACCGAGGCGAGCCCGGTGAAGCCGAGGTAGAGCGGCCCGACCTGCGCGTCGCCAAACCGGCCGAACAGATGAAGGTAGAACGGGCGGCTGGTCCGCTCCCAAGTGCCGCCGGTGGCCGGCACCCCGGCGTATTCGGGCCCGCGAACCTGCACGCGGGTGAAAATGTTCTGGTACTCGGGCATTTGTTTTCCCCCTCAGCCCCAGATCGGAAGGTTGAGCCACCAGCTCCACCATTCCGGCCATCCGCGCGTCCAGAACGGGCCGCTGATGACGATGCAGACAGCACTCCAGAACCCGGCCGAGAGGGCCAGGAACAGCCCGAGCCGATGGATGCCGAGCGTGCCGATGGACCAGCCGATCGTGTCGCGAAAGAATGTGTTCTCATGCTCGGCGGACTTGATGACCTGCCCCTTGGGCGGGTTCACCGCCGAGAGCACAAGTGCTCCGTGCAATGACAACGCGAGCGTGGTCGTGAAGAAGAAGGACACGGCGAGCATGTGCGCCGGGTTGTAGTGAAAGTGAAGATATTGGTATCCGGTGTTGGATACCCAATCGAGATGACTAAGGATGCCGTAGGGAAAGCCGAACCCCCAGGCGCCCATTAGCAACGGCCGGATCACGACCAGTGTGACATAGGCGAAGATGGCGAAGCTGTAGGCGATCGGCACGTGCATGCCGATGCCGAGCTTGCGGCTGATCTCGGCTTGTCGCAGCGCCCAGGAGCAGAACGCGCCGATCGCGCAGATCGTGATGAGCTGCCACAGGCCGCCTTCCCTTAGCGGCGCGAATGCGAGGCCGTAGCTGATGTCGGGCGGGGCGATGTTGATGCGCCAGATGTTCCAGGTCGGCCCGATCGCGGCGCCCCAGACGATCAGCAACGTGCCGAGCACGGTGAAGAAGAGCGCGGTGACGCCGAAGAAGCCGACGTAGAACGGGCCCACCCAGAAATCGAATAGATCCCCGCCGATGAGGGTGCCGCCGCGCACGCGGTATTTCTTCTCGAAACTAAGCATAGCCATCGTTGTTTCCCCCAAGCCGGAGGCGCGGGGCGTGGCCCGCCTCCGCGCAGCACACCCACGAGCGGACGAGGTCTGGCGCGCCGCCGAAACCTCGCCGCTTCGATGGGGCAGCCAAGCCTATTTGGGCTGGGTCGGCGGCAGCGGCGCCATCTGCGCGGAGCCCATCGCCCCCATCCGGTGCGGCCCTTCCAACCAGTTGAAACGGTCGGTGCTGAGCAGGATGAAGTGGATCAGCAGCGCCAGCACGAACAAGAAGATGAACAAGGCGACCAGCGCGCGGCGCGGGTCGAAGATCATCCAAATCCGCCACATGGTCCGGCTCCTATGTCAGCAACGAAGTGAGATGGTTGAGCACCACGGGCACGTGGTCGAGCATCCCCGTCTTGTAGCCCTCGGTTCCCGGCAGCCACGGACGCCACTGCCACGCCAGGATGTGCGCGATGATGGCGACGACCGTGAAGACGATGAAGCTGGTCATGAAGATGCGATGGAACTCCCTCGCCTCTCCTTCGGTCAGACCTGACCGTGTTGCGTTTCTATCCAGGCTCGCAGACATTGCAGTTCCCTCCGGAGAACGACCTCTCGGCCTCTGCCGCGCACACACCCCCGCGGCGGGGAACCCGCCCGGCGCGCCGCCGGTCGGATGTTCGGATGCCTCTCATGCGAGCGCCTGCTCGACATGCTTGCGCGTCACGCGGTCCTCGCCCCCTTGGCGGGCGTCGTGCTCGGCGCGGTCGCGCAGCCGCTTGGCCGCCGAGATCCGCACGAGGAAGGGCTGCTCCTCGACATGCCGGTCAAGCAGCGCCACAGCGTCCGCGTCCCACGCCCGCGCCTCGCCCCGCGCCGGTGTCGGGTCGACGCGGTCCATGTCCGTCCCCAGCGGCAGGATGTGGAACAGCGCGTCGAACAGCGCGTTGCAGAACTCTTGCACGAGGTACGTCGCACCCGCATAGCCCATGAATGGCGTCCCGGTGGCGCGCCGGATCACCGCGCCTGGGAACGAGGCCGGGATGAACACGCAGCGCGCGCCCTGCTCGGCCGCGTACATGCGCTCGTTGAACGAGCCGTACAGCACGAGCGGCGGCCGGTCTTTCAGGGCGGCCCGCACGGCGGCGTTGTCGGGCTTGGTCCCGGCGGTGCGCGCGAAAGCGAACGTGCAGGGGATGCCGAGCTCGTCCTCCATGAAGCGCCGCACGCCGCGCGTATAAGTGTCGGTCGCAACGATCGCGAACGACGCGGAGGCGAAGAAATCCTGTGTCACGCTACGCCACAGATCCCAGATCGGCTTGATGGTGGTGTGCTTCTCGCGCTCGATGAACGGCTCGGCGTCAAGCCCAGTCAGCTCGCCCAGGGCGCGGAGGAAGTTGGTGGTCGCGAACAGCCCGATCGGCGCTTGCAGGTAGGGCCGGTCGAGCTCCTCGCACAGCTTGCGGCCGAACTCGCGATACATGCAGATGTTCACGTCGGCGTCGGGCAGCTTGGCGACGTCCTCCACATGCGCGCCCAACGGGAACACGAGGTTGATCTCGCAGCCGATCCCTTCGACCAAGCGGCGGATTTCCGCGAGATCGGACGGCATGTTGAACGTGCCGTAGATCGGCCCGATGATGTTGACGCGGGGCTTGGCCCCTTCCACGCGAACCCGCGGCTTCGGTTTCCTCTTGGCGCCGAACTCGCTCCACAGCCAATAGATCGCGCGGTCCGCGGCCTGCCACTGATCCTCGTCGATAGTGCGTGGGATGAAGCGGAGGAGGTTCGAGCCTTCCGGCGTGACGCCACCGCCGATCATCTCGGCGATGCTGCCCGTGACGACCACGGCCGGCATGTCGGGGTCTTGCGTCGCGGCGGCGCGGCGCATCGCGTCCTCCGTGCCGCTCATGGAGAGGTTGTCCTCGGACAAACCCGTGACCACGATCGGCAGTTCGTGCGGCGGCAGCGCGTCGGTGTAGTGCAGCACCGCCGTAACCGGCAGGTTCTCGCAGCCGACCGGCCCGTCGATCACCACGCGCAGGCCGCGGATCGCGGTGAAGGCGTAGACGGCGCCCCAGTAGCCGCCTGCCCGGTCATGGTCGAGAACAAGCATCAGCGCCGACCTTCGGGTCGCCTGGATGCCGGCTTTCGCCGGAATGATGAATGGGACCGTATGGTCGGCCCTTGTTCCGTCACCCCGGCCAAAACCGGTGTCCAGGCGTCGTGACCGGAGCTTCGGACCATGCCGCTAGCTCCCCATCGCCTGGCTCGCGGCGGCCTTGGCGCGCGCCTCGCGGAGCTTGCGGGTACGGTCGCGCCAGCC
>CAXUIE010000080.1:0-11133 GCA_964250825.1 uncultured Acidisphaera sp.
TTCTGCACCAGGTCGCCGATATAGACGATGTTGTCGTTCTTCAGGCAGTTCGCGCTGCGCACCGACAACTCGAGCTCGTCCACCTTGCGCAGCAGGTTGCGGTTGAACGGCAGGTCGTCGTGCACCTCTTCGAGGCGGATCTGCTGCGGCTCCTCGAAATTGATGAACAACTGCAGCTGGTCCTGCAGGATGCGCGCGGCAAGCGCCACTGAATCCTCCGGCGTCACCGCGCCGTTCGTTTCGACCGTGAGCAGCAGCTTATCGTAGTCGGTGACCTGCCCAACACGAGTCGGCTCGACCTTGTAAGACACCCGGCGCACCGGCGAATAGATCGCGTCCACCGGGATGAGCCCGATCGGCGCGTCCTCCGGGCGATTGGCGCTAGCTGGAACGTAACCCTTGCCGAGGCTGACGGTGAACTCCATGCCGAGCCGCACGCCGTCGTCGAGGGTGCAGATCACGAGGTCGGGGTTCATGATATCGATGTCGTGCCCGGCCTGGATCTGGCTCGCACGCACCTCGCCGGGGCCGGTGGCCGTCAACGTCATGCGCTTCGGCCCCTCGCCATGCATCCGTAGCGCGAGTTGCTTGATGTTGAGCACGATGTCGGTCACGTCCTCGCGGACGCCAGCGATGCTGCTGAACTCATGCAGCACGCCGTCAATCTGCACGGAGGTGACGGCGGCTCCCTGCAAGGAGGAAAGCAGGATGCGCCGGATCGCGTTGCCGAGCGTCATGCCGAAGCCGCGCTCCAGCGGCTCGGCGACCACGGTTGCCGTGCGGGCCGGGTCGGCGCCGGGCTCGACGTCGAGTTTCTCCGGGCGGATCAGCGATTCCCAGTTCCGTTGAATGATCGCGGTGTTCTTCATCGTCCTTGAGGCACGGCCCCGGCGCGCGTCGCGGCTGGGCGCATGGTGCGCGGGGCGCTCGCCTGCTCCTTTCTGTTCAGATCCGCCCGCTCAAACCCGCCGGCGCTTGCGCGGACGGCATCCGTTGTGCGGGATCGGCGTCATGTCGCGAATGGCGGTGATCGCGAAGCCCACCGTTTGCAGCGCTCGGAGCGCGCTTTCGCGCCCCGAGCCAGGGCCGCTCACCTCGATCTCCAGCGTTTCCATGCCATGCTCGCGCGCCTTCTTGCCCGCGTCCTCGGCCGCGACCTGCGCCGCGTACGGGGTCGACTTGCGGCTGCCCTTGAAGCCCTGGCTGCCGGAGGACGACCAGGCGATCGCGTTGCCCTGCGCGTCCGTGATGGTGATCATCGTGTTGTTGAACGTCGCGGCGACGTGCGCGACGCCCGACGAGATGTTCTTGCGCTCTTTCTTTCGGGTGCGCGTAGTGGTGGCGGGTCGCGCCATACGTGTGGTCCTGTCTCGTCCAGAAGCCGCGGCGGGGCGGCGGGAAAGCCCGTCGTGCTACTTGGTCACTTTCTTCTTGCCGGCGATCGGCACCGCCTTGCCCTTGCGGGTGCGGGCGTTGGTGTGCGTCCGCTGGCCACGCACCGGCAAGCCGCGCCGGTGCCGCAAACCACGATAGCAGCCGAGATCCATCAATCGCTTGATGTTCATCGCGACCTCGCGACGGAGGTCGCCCTCAACACGGTATTCGCGGTCGATCAGCTCGCGGATGCGCAACACCTCCTCGTCGCTCAGCTGATTGACGCGGCGCTCGTCAGGGATCTTGAGATTGCTGCAAATGCTTTGCGCCTTGGAAGGGCCGATGCCGTAGATATAACGAAGACTCACCGCCACACGCTTGTTGGTCGGGATGTTCACACCGGCGATACGCGCCACAGCATCACTCCTGCCGTCGGGGCCATGCAACGGGCCGACGAGGGCAAGAACCGCCCGACAGCCCGAATTATGTCAACGAAAAGCCCGCCGCGCGCGGGCGAAGCGGGCCAACTATACCGCCACGACCCGGCTGTCAACGCGGGAGGAACAAATATTCGTGATCAAATGGAAAGATTAACGCCTGGTTTCAATGCCGTCGAGCACGGCTTCGATCTGCCGCGTGACCTCGTCGATCTCCGTCATTCCGTCCACCGCTCGGAGCACGCCCATCGCCCGGTAGTGCGGCAGGATGGGAGCGGTTTGCGAGTGATACGCCGCCAGCCGCGCTTCCACCGTGTCCCGGTTGTCGTCGGGGCGGCGCACGAACTCGGTCGATCCGCACACGTCGCAAACCCCGGCGACGCGGGTCTGCTTGAACACGTCGTGATACCCCGTGCCGCACTGCGCGCAGGTGAACCGTCCGGCGACGCGCTCCACCAGCATGGCGTCGTCAGCCTCAAGCTCGATCACGGCGTCAAGCCGGCCATGCTTATTGGCAAGCATCGTGTCGAGCGCCTCCGCCTGCGGCACGGTGCGCGGAAACCCGTCCAGGATGAAGCCCTCGCGACAGTCGGGGTGCTCGATCCGGGAAGCGAGCATCCGCACCAGGATGTCGTCGGAAACCAGCGCCCCGCTTTCCATCACCGCCTTGGCCTCCTGGCCGACCGGCGTTCCCGCGGCGACCTCGGCGCGTAGCATGTCGCCCGTCGAGATCTGCGCGATGCCGTAGCGGTCCTGCAGGCGCTTGGCTTGGGTCCCTTTGCCCGCCCCAGGCGGCCCGAGAAGGATCAACTTCACTCCTGCCCTCTCATCGGCGTCCCCTCACCTTCGCCTTGCGGATCAGCCCCTCGTATTGATGCGCGAGCAGGTGGGACTGGATCTGGGTCACAGTGTCCATGGTAACCGACACAATGATCAAGAGGCTGGTGCCGCCAAAGTAGAACGGCACCCCATAACGGCTGATCAGGATCTCGGGCAGCAGGCAGACCGCGACGAGGTAGAGCGCGCCAATGGTGGTGAGCCGCGTTAACACGTAGTCGAAGTAGTCGGCCGTGTTGGCGCCGGGCCGGATGCCAGGGATGAAGCCGCCGTACTTCTTGAGATTGTCGGCGGTCTCCTGCGGGTTGAACACGACCGCTGTGTAGAAGTACGAAAAGAAGATGATCATGGCGGCGTAGAGCGCCATGTAGAGCGGTTGACCGTGCGCCAGTTGCCCCGCGACCAACTGCAGCCAGCCAGGGCCATTCGACGAGAACCCGGAGATCGTCGCCGGGATCAGCAGGATGGAGCTCGCGAAGATCGGCGGGATCACGCCCGACGTGTTGATCTTGAGCGGCATGTGCGTCGAGTCGCCGCCGAACATCCGCGTGCCGACCTGGCGCTTCGGATACTGCACGACGATGCGCCGCTGTGCGCGCTCCATGAACACGATGAAGGCGATCACCGCGACCGCGATCACGATGAACAGCAGGATGAAGAACGTCGACAGCGCACCGGTCCGACCCATCTCGAGCAGGGTCGCGAGCGCGTGCGGCAAGTTGGCGACGATGCCGGCCATGATGATGAGCGAGGTGCCGTTGCCGATGCCGCGCGCGGTGATCTGCTCGCCGACCCACATCAGGAACATGGTCCCACCCACCAGGGTCACCATGCAGGAGATGCGGAAGAACCACCCCGGATCGATCACCGCCGAGCCGAAGGAGCCGTGCATGCTCTCGAGCCCGACGGCGATCCCGTACGACTGGAACATCGCGATCAGCACGGTGAGATAGCGCGTGTACTGGTTGAGGCGCTTGCGCCCCGACTCGCCCTCCTTCTTGAGGGTCTCGAGCGACGGGATCGCGGCCGACATCAGCTGCACGATGATGCTGGCGCTGATGTAGGGCATGATGTTGAGCGCGAACACCGTCATGCGCCCGAGCGCGCCGCCGGTGAACATGTCGAACATGCCGAGAATGCCGGCGCCGTGCTGGCGCAGCATCTCGCCCATCACGGTCGCGTCGACCCCCGGCACCGGGATGTAGGTCCCGACGCGAAACACGATCAGCGCGCCGAGAGTGAACCAGATGCGCTTCTTGAGCTCGGTCGCCTTGGAAAAGACGCCGAGGTTGAGGTTCGCCGCGAGCTGTTCGGCCGCTGAGGCCATGGTTATCCCCGTCGAGTGAGAAAGCCGCTCCCCGCTAATTTCGCGTCAAGCCGCCGGAGCAGGTCCGGGGTTGATCCGGGCGTCCAGGCGCGGTCGACCGTCATGACGACATGGCGGCCCGGGTCAAGCCGGCCATGACGGGAGGACGCCGGTTCGCCTCATACTTAGCACGCCCGGGCCACGCCAGGTCAGGCGCTCGCCTCGGCGGCCGCCGGCTCGCGCTTAGCCATCGTTGTCGTCACGCTGCCGCCCGCCTTCCGCACCGCCTCGATCGCCGACGCGGACGCCCCGGACACGGTGATCGTCACCGCCTGCGTGATCACGCCCTGCCCCAGCAGCCGCACGCCCGACATCTTGCCGCCTCTCGCCAGCCCGGCGCCACGCAGGGTTTCTTCCGTGATCGGCTGCGCCGGATCGATCCGGCCCGCCGCGATCGCGCGAGCGAGCGAGCCGATATTCACCGGCGCATACTCCTTACGGAAGATGTTGACGAAGCCGCGCTTCGGCAGCCGCCGATAGATCGGCAGCTGGCCACCCTCGAAGCCGTTCAGCGCGACCCCCTCCCGGGCCTTCTGGCCCTTGACGCCCTTGCCCGACGTCTTGCCCTTGCCCGAGCCGATGCCGCGCCCGAGGCGCTTCGACTTGAGGCGCGCGCCGGAGTTGTCGCGCAATTCGTTGAGCCTCATCTCAGCCCCGCTCCTCGACGCGCACGAGATGCGCCACCTTGCGGATCATCCCTCGCACGGACGGCGTGTCCTCGAGCTCGCGCGAGCGCCGCAGCTTGTTGAGCCCGAGCCCGATCAAGGTCTCGCGCTGGCCCGGCTTGCGGCCCGCCACCGAGGCCACCTGCGTCACCTTCACCGTCTTGCGCTCAGACATCGCCGGACGCCTCCGCCATCGGCGCCGCAGCCGGACCGTCGCGGCGGCCGAGCAGGTCGGACACCTTCTTGCCGCGCCGCGAAGCCACCGAACGCGGGCTCGCGCATTGCTGGAGCCCGGCGAAGGTCGCCTTGATCATATTGTGCGGGTTGCGGCTGCCGAGGCTCTTCGCCACCACGTCGCCAATGCCGAGGGTCTCGAACACCGCGCGGAGGGGCCCGCCGGCGATGATCCCGGTGCCGGCCGTGGCCGAGCGCAGGATGACCTCGCCCGCGCCGAACCGGCCGCGCACGTCGTGGTGAAGCGTGCGGCCCTCCTTCATTGGCACCCGGATCATCCCGCGCTTGGCGCGCTCGGTGGCCTTGCGGATCGCCTCGGGCACCTCGCGCGCCTTGCCCGCGCCGTAGCCGACCCGCCCCTTCTGGTCGCCCACCACCACAAGGGCGGCGAAGGCGAAACGCCGGCCGCCCTTCACCACCTTCGCCACCCGGTTGATGGTGACCAGCTTGTCGATGATGTCGTCGCCGTCCCGGTCGCGGTCACGCCCGCCGCCCCGGCCGCCGTCTCTCGGCTCACGTGCCATGTTTCGGTTCCTTAGAACGCCAACCCGCCTTCGCGGGCGGCATCGGCCAGCGCCTTGACGCGGCCGTGGTAAAGATACGCGCCCCGGTCGAACACCACGGTGGTCACGCCGGCCGCCGTCGCGCGCTCGGCGATCAGCTTGCCCACCGCCGTTGCCGCTCCCTTGTCGGCGCCGGTGCGCAGCTCTTCGCGCAGCGCCTTGTCGAGCGAGGAGGCCGCGGCGAGCGTGCGACCCACGCGGTCATCGATCACCTGGGCGTAGATATGCTTGCCGGAGCGGAACACGGACAGCCGCGGCCGCTCGCCCGCCTTGCGGCGCAGCTGGTAGCGAAGCCGCTCGCGCCGGCGCTCTCGCAGTTCGAGGTTGCCGGCCATTACTTCTTCTTCCCTTCCTTGCGGCGGATCGTCTCGTCCGTATAGCGCACGCCTTTGCCCTTGTACGGCTCGGGCGGGCGGAAGCCGCGGATCTCCGCGGCAACCTGGCCCACCAGTCGCTTGTCGACGCCCTCCACTTTCACCGCCGTAGGCCGCTCGCAGGTGATCCTGATGCCGGGCGGCACCGGGTACACCACGTCATGCGAGTAGCCGAGGTTCAGCACGAGATTGCTGCCCTGCACCGCGGCGCGGAACCCGGTGCCGGTGATCTCCATGGAACGCGAGAACCCGGCAGACACGCCCTGCACCATGTTCGCGGCCAACGCCCGGGTCGTGCCCCACATCGTCCGCGCTTCGGGCGCGTCCCCGCGCGGGCCGACGCTGAGCTCGCCGCCCTGGACGTTCGCGTCGACATGCGGGCTGAGCGGCATGGACAGCTCGCCAAGCCGGCCCTTGGCCGTCAGCCTCCCGTGGGCGACCGCGACCTGCACGCCGTCCGGAATGGCGATCGGATACTTTCCTACCCGCGACATCGATCCGCCCTCGTCAGAACACGCGACACAAGACCTCGCCGCCCACATTGGCGGCGCGGGCCTCGGCATCGCTCATCACGCCGCGCGGCGTGGAAAGAATCGACACGCCCAGGCCAGCATACACGCGCGGCAACTCCCTGATCTTGGAATACACCCGCCGGCCTGGCTTCGAGACGCGGTTGATCTCCTTGATGACCGGCTCGCCCTCGTTGTACTTCAACTCGATGCGGAGCTGGGCCACCCCGGGCCGCAGCTCCTCGGCGGCGTAGCCGCGAATGAAACCCTCGCGCTTCAACACGTCGAGCACGTTGACCCGCAACCGCGATGCGGGCGCGGTGCAGATCGTGTGCCGGGCGCGCTGCGCGTTGCGAATCCGGGTCAGCATGTCGCCCAGCGGGTCGGACAAAGACATCGGCGCCCTCCCTACCAGCTCGCCTTGACCATGCCGGGGATCTGCCCCGAGCTCGCAAGCTCCCTGAGCGCGATGCGCGACAGCTTGAACTTGCGATAGTTCGCCCGCGACCGCCCGGTCACGGCGCAGCGCAGGCGCACCCGCACGGCGGCCCCGTTGCGCGGGAGCTGGGCAAGTTTCAGGGTCGCATCGAACCGGTCCTCGACCGGCAGGCTGCGGTCCATGACGATCTCCTTCAGCGCGCGACGCTTGCTCTTGTCGCGCGCCGCCATGCGCTCGCGCATCGCGTTCCGATTGACCTGCGACGTCTTGGCCATGCTTATCTCACCTCCGGAACCTGGCCCGGGATCGGTCTGCGACCCCGGCGTTGTTCCAAACTCGTCCTGTCCTCAAGCGGCGAACGGCAAGTCGAAGCCCTTGAGCAACGCTTTCGCCTCCGCGTTGGTCTTGGCCGTGGTGACGAACACAACATCCATGCCACGCACCTGATCGACCCGGTCGTAGTTGATCTCCGGAAACACGATCTGTTCCTTGATCCCAAGCGCGAAATTGCCGCGTCCGTCGAATCCCTTGTTCGCCGGAATGCCGCGGAAGTCGCGCACGCGCGGCAGCGCCACCGTTACCAACCGATCGAGGAACTCGTACATGCGCGTCTTGCGCAACGTCACCTTGCAACCGATCGGCAGGCCTTCGCGGATCTTGAACGCGGCGATCGCCTTCTTCGCCGTCGTCTTCACCGGTTTCTGCCCGGCGATCAGCGCCAGCTCCGCCACCGCCGCGTCCAGCTTCTTCTGATCGCCCGCCGCCTCGCCGACGCCCATGTTGATGACGATCTTCTCGAGCTTGGGCACCTGCAGCTGGTTCTTGTAGCCGAACTCGCGGGCGAGCGCGGGACGTACCTCATCGAGGTAGCGCCGCAGCAGCCGCGGCGGCTCGCGCCCGTCGACCTCGACCATATCCTGCGTTTCGCTCATCGCCTTCAGCCCTCGATCACCTGGCCGGTGGCGCGCGCGACCCGCACTTTCCGGCCGTCATCCAGCAGCCGAAAGCCGACGCGCGTCCGCTTGTCCGACACGCCGTCCACCAGCATCAGATTGGACAGATGGATGGGCGCCTCCCGCCGCACGATCCCGCCGGGCTGGCCCATGCCCTGAGGCTTCTCGTGCTTGGTGGCGACGTTCACCCCTTGCACCACCGCCCGGTTCTCCTTCGGTAGCACACGCACGATCTCGCCGCGCTTGCCCTTGTCGGCGCCCGCGATCACCTCGACCCGGTCGCCCTTGCGCAGTCGCGCCGCCATCAGATGACCTCCGGCGCCAACGAGATGATCTTCATGAAGCGTCGCCCGCGGAGTTCGCGCACCACCGGCCCGAAGATGCGCGTGCCGATCGGCTCCTGCTGCTTGTTGATCAGCACCGCCGCGTTGCGGTCGAAGCGGATCGCGCTGCCGTCCTGCCGGCGCACCGGAAAACTGGTGCGCACGATCACCGCCTGATGCACATCGCCCTTCTTCACCTTGCCGCGCGGAATCGCCTCCTTGACGGACACCACGATCACGTCGCCGACGGAGGCGGTCTTGCGCTTGGAGCCGCCAAGCACCTTGATGCACTGCACCCGGCGCGCCCCGGAATTGTCGGCGACCTCGAGATTGGTCTCGACCGAGATCATTCCGCCCGCTCCACGATTTGCGCGCCCGCTGCCGCGTCGAGGACAGGCGCGGGCACGCCTTCATCCGCGCCATCCGGCTCGTCATCGAACAGCTTGGTGGCGTTGCGCTCGACCACCATCCACGCCTTGCGCTTGCTGATCGGCGCGCCCTCCTCGATTCGCACCGTGTCGCCTTCCTTGCAAAGGTTGGCCTCGTCGTGAGCGGCGTATTTCTTCGAGCGGCGAATGAACTTCTTGTACAACGGATGCATGACCCGGCGATTGACCAGGACCGTCACGGTCTTGTCCATCTTGTCGCTGGTCACCCGCCCGGTGAGGATGCGCCTCGGCATTTCCCTCTCCTTACGACTGCGTGGAGCCGGAAGCGCGCAGCTTCTCTCCGGCGATCGTCTTGACGCGCGCGATCTCGCGCCGCACCTCGCGCATCCGCGCCGTGCCCTCCATCTGGCCGGTGGCGCGCTGAAAGCGCAGGTTGAACTGCTCCTTGCGCAGATCGAGCAACAGGCCGGACAGCTCGTCGGCTGTCTTCGCCCTCACGTCGCCGACCTTGTTGGCTATCGATCGCGCCATCTCAGCCTTCTCCGATCCGCGTGACGAACTTGGTGCGGACCGGCAGCTTGGCCGCCCCGAGCGTGAGCGCCTCACGCGCGAGATCGGGCGCCACGCCGTCGATCTCGAACATGATGCGGCCCGGCTTGACCCGGCAAACCCAGAACTCCGGGCTGCCCTTGCCTGAACCCATGCGCACCTCGGCCGGCTTCTTCGACACCGGCACATCCGGGAAGATGCGGATCCACACGCGCCCGGCGCGGCGCATCGCGCGCGTGATCGCGCGCCGCGCACTCTCGATCTGGCGCGCGGTGACGCGCTCCGGCTCCAACGCCTTGAGGCCGAACGCGCCGAAATTGAGCGCCGTGCCGCCCTTGGCGTTGCCGTGAATGCGCCCCTTGTGCGCCTTGCGATACACCGTTCGCTTCGGTTGCAGCATCGTCGTCGGTCCTTAACGCTGCGGCGCCTGCTCGGCGGCGCGGCGATCCTGCGCCATCGGGTCGTGCGCCAGGATCTCGCCCTTGAAGATCCACACCTTCACGCCGCACGTCCCGTAGGTCGTCTTGGCGGTCGCGATGCCGAAATCCACGTCGGCGCGCAGCGTGTGCAGCGGAACGCGGCCCTCGCGATACCACTCCACGCGAGCGATCTCCGCTCCGCCGAGGCGGCCGCCGCAATTGATCCGGATGCCCTGCGCGCCGAGCCGCATCGCAGATTGCACCGCGCGCTTCATCGCCCGGCGGAACGCGACACGCCGCTCGAGCTGCTGGGCGATGTTCTCGGCCACCAGCTGCGCGTCGATCTCGGGCTTGCGGATTTCCACGATATTCAGCGCGACATCCGCCTTGGCCATCCTGGCGAGGTCGCGGCGCAACACCTCGATGTCCTGGCCCTTCTTGCCGATCACGACACCCGGCCGCGCCGCGTAGATCGTCACCCGCGGCTTCTTGGCGGGGCGCTCGATCACCACGCGCGACACGCCGGCGCCGTGCAGTTTCTTGCGCAGATGCCCGCGCAATTGCAAGTCCTCGTGCAGCAGCTTGGAATAGTCGGCGCCCGCGAACCAGCGGCTGTCCCAGGTGCGGTTGACGCCGAGCCGAAGCCCGACCGGATTGACCTTGTGACCCATTATGCCGCCTCCCGCTCGTCGTCCCGCGACTGCTCGGCCACCACGATCTTCAAGTGGCTGAACCATTTCTCGACGCGCGCCGCGCGCCCACGCCCACGGGCATGGAAGCGCCGCATCACCACAGACCGCCCCACCTCGGCGCGCGACACCACCAGCCGGTCGACATCAAGCTGATGGTTGTTCTCCGCGTTGGCGATCGCGCTTTCCAGCGCCTTACGCACCTGGTGGGCGATGCGCCGCTTGCTGAATGTCAGGGTCGCGATCGCCTGCGACGCGGGAAGGTTGCGGATCAGGGCGGCGACCAGGTTCAGCTTGCGCGGGCTCACGCGCAGATTGGACACGATCGCCTGCGCTTCGGTGTCCGCGAGCAGGCGCGGGCGTTTCGGCTTGCTCATGATTAGCCTCGCCTCGCCTTCTTGTCCGCCGCGTGGCTGGTGAAGGTGCGGGTCGGCGAGAACTCGCCGAACTTGTGCCCCACCATGTTCTCGTTCACCTGCACCGGCAGGAACTTGTGGCCGTTATAGACGCCGAACGTCAGGCCGACGAATTGCGGCAGGATGGTCGAGCGGCGCGACCAGATCCTGATGATCTCGTTGCGGCCCGACGCGCGCGATGCCTCGGCCTTGTTGAGTAGATACCCGTCCACGAACGGGCCCTTCCAAACGGAACGAGCCATCGCTTACTTGCCCTTGCTGCGGCTGCGGATGATCAGCCGGTCGGTGCGCTTGTTCACGCGCGTCTTGTAGCCCTTGGTCGGCTTGCCCCAAGGGGTCACCGGGTGCCGCCCGCCCGAGCTGCGCCCTTCGCCGCCGCCCAGCGGATGGTCGACCGGGTTCATCGAAACGCCCCGGTTGTGCGGCCGGCGGCCCATCCAGCGCTTGCGGCCCGCCTTGCCCAAGCTCTGGTTCATGTTGTCGGGGTTGGAAACCGCCCCGACGGTCGCCATGCATTCGGCCCGCACCACCCGCAGCTCGCCCGACATCAGCTTGATCTGCGCGTAGCCCGCGTCCTTGCCGACGAGCTGCGCGTAA
>CAXUIE010000081.1:0-1742 GCA_964250825.1 uncultured Acidisphaera sp.
ATGCTGGTCGGCGGCTCCTACAATGCCGAGCGGCCCGACACGCTGCTCGAATACGCCATGGGGCAGCTGCTCTGGCGCGGCGATCATCAGCCGGTATGGGCGCGTCAGGCCGCGGGCGGCGGGCTGGTGTTCGGCTCCGTTGGTTGCTTCCTCGTGATTGAAAGCCGGACCCACGCCGCCGAGCGCGGCGCGCGCCCCCTCGCGCGGATCGCTGCGATCGCAAGCGACCGCTCTCGCCGAACGAGCGGGTCCGCGCGGGCGGTTGCGGCGGCACAGCTCGCCGCCATGCGCCCGGCGCTCGCCGACGAAGGGGTGGCGGTGATCTCGGGTGCGTCCGGCGTTGCTGAACCGACGCAAGAGGAAGCCGCGTGGCTTGCCGAGCGCGGATTTCCCGTGCGGGCCGCGGCGACGGCGCTCGGGCACAGCCTGGAGCCGTCCTTCCCCGCCGGCCTCGCGCTCGCCACCGCCGCGCTGTCACGCGGGCGACTGTTCGCGCCGTTGGAGAAGGCGGAGGCCCCCATGTCGGGTGCGCTCCGGCAAGTCCTAGTCACGTCGTGGGGTTCTTGGCGCGGCGAGGGGCTCGCCCTCGTCGAGGCCGTTTAGCGGAGGCCGCATGGCCCGATCGCATCTGGATGCCAAGCACCGCCCAGTCGTGGTCGTGACCGGTATGGGCGTGCTCACCTCGCTCGGCATCGGCCAGGCCGACAACTGGGCGGCGCTGACCGGCGGACGCTCCGGCATCCGACGCATCGAACGCTTCCCCGTCGAAGGGCTGCGCACAGCGATTGCCGGCACGGTGGATTTCGTCCCGCAAGAGGAACCGACCGCCGCCGGGCTCGCCGAAACCCTGGCGGGTCACGCCATCGAGGAAGCCGTGGCGGAGGCCGGCATCGGCCAGCAAGGCGACTTCCCGGGCCCGCTGTTCCTCGCCGTCCCGCCCGTCGAGCTGGATTGGCCGCAACGCCGCGCCCTGGCCACCGCCGCCAGCAACGGCGAGCCCGTCACATACGACGACCTGCTCCGGGTCGGCGCCGCGGGCGACTTCGCTCGGTGGCATCGCCGCTTCCTGTTCGGCTCGTTGGCCGGGAACCTGGCCGAGCGATTCGGCACCAAGGGCTCGCCGATCTCGACATCCACAGCCTGCGCGTCTGGTGCTACCGCGATCCAGCTCGGCGTGGAAGCGATCCGTCGCGGCGAAACGGCGGTCGCCCTGTGCGCGGGTACCGATGCCTCCGTCACGCAAGAATCGCTGATCCGGTTCTCGCTCCTCTCGGCGCTGTCCGCCCGCAACGACCCGCCCGCGTCGGCGGCCCGGCCGTTCTCCAAGGACCGCGACGGCTTCGTGATGGCCGAGGGCGCCGGCGCGCTCGTGCTCGAAAGCCTGGCCCACGCCCGTGCCCGGGGCGCGCGCATTCTGGGGGTGGTGGAGGGGTGCGGCGAGGCGGCCGACGGCTTTCATCGCACGCGTTCGAGCCCGGACGGCAAGCCGATCATCGCGTGCATTCGCCAGGCGCTCGCCGACGCGGGAACCGCGCCCGAAGCGATCGACTACGTCAACGCGCACGGCACCGGCACGCAGGAAAACGACGCTATCGAAAGCGAAGCCATTCACAGCGTTTTTGGCGTAGCAATCGATCAGCTTCTCGTCAGTTCCACCAAGTCGATGCACGGCCATACGCTCGGGGCCGCCGGCGCAATTGAGGCTATCGCCACGCTGTTGGCTCTAAAGCACAGCCTTATTC
>CAXUIE010000081.1:1752-11091 GCA_964250825.1 uncultured Acidisphaera sp.
GCCATACGTTAACGGCGGCAGGAGCGATCGAGGCGGTGTTCTCGTTGCTCGCGATGCGGCACGGGCGATTGCCGCCGACCATCAACTACGACACGCCGGACCCGGCGCTGCCGATCGATTGCGTCCCCAACGTCGCGCGCGATGCGCCCGTTCGGCGGACGATTTCCAACTCGTTCGGCTTCGGCGGGCAGAACGTATCGTTGGTCCTGGCCAGCGAGCCGAGCTGACATCGGGATGGCCCCTATTCCCGCCCTTCGTTTGCTCGCCGAGCGCGAGATCGCGCTCACCGAATGCGCGCCCCCGCCACCGCCCGGCCCCGGGGAGGTGCAGATCCGCATCCGCACGGTGGCGCTGAACCACATCGACGTCTGGGGCTACCGGGGCATGGCGTTCGCCAAGCGGCAGTTCCCGCTCACCGTGGGCGCGGAGGCCGCCGGCGAGATTGCCGCGGTCGGGCCGGACGTGACCGGGCTGCGCGCGGGAGAGATGGTGGTCCCGTATTCCGCGCTCACCTGCGGCGTGTGCCGGTTCTGCCGCAAGGGACAGGACAATCTGTGCGAGGACGTGCAGGGCGTGCGCGGGTTCCATGTCGACGGCTTCGCGCAAGCGCTGGTCAACCATCCGGCGCGCCTCGTAATACCCGTGCCCGACGGGGTCGACCCGGCGCACGCGGCCTGCGTGCCGGTGGCCTACTCCACCGTCGAGCACATGCTATTCGACAACGCTGCCCTGGACCCGGGCGAGACCATCCTGGTCCACGCCGGCGGCTCCGGCATCGGCACCATCGCCATCCGCATCGCCAAGTCCCTCGGCTGCACCGTGATCACCACGGTCGGCAGCGACGCCAAGATGGCGCGGGCGCGGGAACTCGGCGCCGACCATGTCATCAATTACAGCACCGATCGCTTCGAGGGCGTGGTGCGCAAGCTGACCCGCAAGCGCGGCGTCGATGTGGTGTTCGAGCATGTCGGGGCCGAGACCTGGAACGGCTCGCTCCTGTCGCTCCGGCGCGGCGGCCGTCTCGTGACGTGCGGGGCAACCTCCGGCCCGTCCGGCAATCTCAACCTCATGCAGCTGTTTCAGCAGCAATACCGCATCGTGGGCTCTTTCGGCGCTCCCCTGCACAGCTTGCGGAACGCGCTCGACCGCATCGCGTCCGGGGTGCAGCCGGTGATCGACACGCGGTACGCCCTTGCGGATTTCCGGGTCGGCCTCGAACGGCTGGCCGGGCGCGACGTGTTCGGCAAGATCCTGGTCACGCTTTGAAGCGACTGCGCCGGCTTGGCGACCAGCTTGGCGGGACGGTTGTCGCAGCGGTTCTCGGCGCGTTGCGGCGGCTCGACCCCGATCGCGCTTCCGACCTATGCGGGGCGGTTGCGCGTCGGTGCGGCCCGTTCCTGCCAGTGCATCGCCTCGGCCGGGCCAATCTGCGGGCGGCGTTCCCCGACCGGGACAGTGCCTGGATCGAGCAAACCTTGCGCGGCGTGTGGGAGAACCTCGGGCGCGTCGCCGGCGAGTACGTCCATCTCGGCAGGCTTTGGGACTACGAGATCGGGCGGCCCGACACGGAGGGCCGCATCGTGGTCGAGGCCGCCGCCTTGCGACTGTTCGAGGAACTCGCCAACGACGGCAAGCCCGCGCTTGCCTTCGCCGCCCACCTCGGAAACTGGGAGTTGCCCGCGGTGGCCACGGCGGCGCACGGGCTGCCAACCGCGGTGGTGTATCGGATGCCGAACAACCGTTCGGTCGCCGCCGCAATCACCCGGATCAGGCAGGGCCTCATGGGACGGCTGATCCGTAGCCGCTCGGAGGCCGTGTTCGAGATGGCGGGCGCGCTGAACCGTGGCGAGCACCTGGGCATGCTGATTGACCAGCACTGGTCGCGGGGCGTGGATGTCACGTTCTTTGGCCGCCGCTGCAAAGCGAACCCGACCCTGGCCCGCCTCGCCCGCCAATATGATTGTCCGGTGGTGGGCGTGCGCGTGATCCGCTTGCGCGAACACCGCTTCCGCGTCGAGGCGGTTGGTCCGCTCGCCCTGCCCCGCGGTCGAGACGGCGAGGTGGATATCGCGGGTGCGATGCAGATGGTGACCGGGATCGTCGAGGGCTGGATTCGGGAGCACCCCGAGCAGTGGCTCTGGCTTCACCGCCGCTGGCGTCCGTCGCCGCGCGCCGGGTCATGAGTTGCTGGTCCGTGCCAAGCGCCGGCTGCGGTTGCCCGCTCGCCTGCCGCCAAGCGTGCGCTACCTGGCCCCGACTCGCGCCTAATCGAGTCGCCAGCTAGCGCCATCGCGCATAGTCGACGAAAGCCCGGCGTCGAGACCGTCGGGTGAAATGTTTGTTGCCGCCCTGCCCCATCACAGGCCACGGAAGGACAGCATCGATTCGCTGGCGGGGTGCCTGTGCAATCGCCGAGGCGGCGCGCTAATTTCGCGCTGCTTGTGCCGAAGGACGGACCGGAGATGACCGACTATCCCGCCGAAACGATCCTCGACCTGCTCGGCCGTGGCGGAACTGGCGCCCCCGCGATCGGCGCGCCCGGGCGGGCGCCGCTCGCCTTCGGCGGATTGCGCGAACTGGCGGGCCGCACGGTCGATGATCTCAACCGCATGGGCATCGGCCGCGGCGACCGGGTGGCGATCGTGCTGCCGAACGGGCCAGAGATGGCGGCCTCCTTCATCGCTGTCGGCGCGGGCGCCACCACCGCGCCGTTGAATCCGGCGTACCGCGCCGAGGAATTCGAGTTCTACCTGAGCGACCTGCGCGCCAAGGCGCTGGTGATCCAGGAGGGAATGGAGAGCCCGTCCCGCGCGGTCGCCGCCGCGCGGGGCATCCCGGTCATCGATCTCATCCCGCAAGCGGACGCTCCGGCCGGCAGCTTCGTCCTGCGCGCGCCCGCCACGCTCGCGGGCTCGCCCATCGCGCCCGGGCCGGCCCGCGCCGATGATGTCGCGCTGGTGCTGCACACCTCCGGCACCACCTCCCGGCCCAAGATCGTGCCCCTGCGGCAGGTCAACGTGACCGCGTCGGCCTACCACATCGCCGAAACCCTGGCGCTCACGCCCGATGACGTGTGCCTGAACATCATGCCGCTATTTCACATCCACGGGCTGATCGCGGCGACCCTGTCGAGCCTCGCCGCCGGCGCGTGTGTCAGTTGCACGCTTGGGTTCAACGCATTCCGCTTCTTCGCCTGGCTCGATGAGGTGCGGCCGAGCTGGTACACGGCGGTGCCGACGATGCACCAGGCGATCCTAGCCGTCGCCGGGCGCAACCGTGGCGTCGTCGAGCGGGGCCGGCTGCGCTTCGTGCGCTCGTCCTCGTCCTCCTTGCCGCCGCAGGTGATGGAGGAGCTGGAAGCGACGTTCGGCGTCCCCGTGATCGAGGCCTACGGCATGACGGAAGCCGCGCATCAGATGGCATCCAACCCGCTGCCGCCCCGCCCGCGCTTCGCCGGCGCGGTGGGGGTCGCCGCCGGGCCCGAGATCGCCATCATGGACGACGAGGGCCAGCTATTGCCGACCGGCGGTCTCGGCGAGGTCGTGATCCGTGGCCGTAACGTCACCGATGGATACGAGAACAATCCGATGGCCAACGCGACGGCGTTTACCAATGGCTGGTTCCGCACCGGCGACCAGGGCGTGCTCGACGCCGCGGGCTATCTCCGGCTTACCGGGCGGCTCAAGGAGCTCATCAACCGGGGCGGGGAGAAGATCAGCCCGCTCGAGGTCGACGTGGTGTTGATGGACCATCCCGCCGTCGCGCAATGCGTGACGTTCGGGATGCCGCATGACAAGCTCGGCGAGGAGGTGGCCGCCGCCGTCGTGCTCAGGGAGGGGGCGGAGGTCAGCGACCACGCGCTGCGCGACTTCATGAGCGAGCGTCTGGCCCCGTTCAAGATCCCCCGTCGGATCGTGTTCCTGCTGGAAATCCCCAAGGGTGCGACGGGCAAGCTGCAGCGCATTGGGTTGGCGGAGAAGCTCGGGCTATCGGCATGAGGCCGCTGCCTTGAAGATCGCCGTCTTCGGCGCGGGCGCGATCGGCGGCCTGCTCGGCGTGAAGCTCGCGCAAGCGGGCGCCGACGTTACGTTCATCGCGCGCGGGCCGCACCTCGCGGCGATGCAGGCGAACGGAGTGACGCTCGTCTCTGGCGGCGAGCGCACGACGGTGCGCGTGCCGTGCGTCGCCGACCCGGCAGAGGCCGGCGTGCAGGACTACGTGATCGTGACCCTGAAGGCGCACGGCTTGCCGAGGGCCGCGCCGGAGATCGCCCGGCTCATCGGGCCGGACAGCACGCTGGTGACCGGCATCAACGGCGTGCCTTACTGGTATTTCTACGGGTTGGACGGGCCGCACCGGAACCGCCGGCTCGAAAGCGTCGATCCGGGTGGCGAGCTTTGGGATATGCTGCCGCCGTCACAGGTGATCGGCTCCGTCGTGTATCCGGCCGCCGCCGTGGCCGAGCCCGGAATAATCACGCACACCTATGGCGACCGCTTCACCTTGGGCGAGCCGGACGGCACCCGGTCGCCGCGCGCCGAGGCGTTGTCCAAGGCGCTCATCGCGGCGGGACTCAAGGCGCCGGTGCGCCCCCGCATACGCGACGAGATCTGGGTCAAGCTCTGGGGCAACCTGGCGTTCAACCCGATCTCGGTGCTCACGCTCGCGACACTCGACCGCATCACCAACGATCCGGCGCTGCGCGCGGTCTGCCGGGCGATGATGCTGGAAGCCAAGGCGGTCGCAGAGGCGCTCGGCATCCGCTTCGCGATCGACGTCGACAAGCGCATCGAGGGTGCGGCCGAGGTGGGCGAGCACAAGACCTCCATGCTGCAGGACCTCGAGCAGGGACGCCCGATGGAGATCGAGGCGCTGCTCGGCGCGGTGGTCGAGTTGGGCGAACTTGTCGGGCACGCGATGCCGACCTGTTCGACGATCCTCGCGTTGTTACGCGAGCGGGCGCGGCAAGCCGGCCTGTAAGACAGACGTCGTTCCGTGACTGCGCTGCCTTGGATCGTCCGCGCGCCGGACGCGCCCTACTTCATGACCGAGCACGGCGAGGCTTGGACGCCGATCGGCCAGAACGACTCGATCAGCTGGTTCGAGCTGAACGGCCTGTATCGGCGCCGCGACCTGCCCGGCGTCGAGCGGCACCTGCGCTGGCTGGCCGATCACGGGGTGACGGTGCTGCGGCTCATGCTCGAATACGCGCAAACCGATTGGCGCTACATCGAGAAGCCTGTCGGCTGCTGGAACCCGCGCATGGTGCAGTTGTGGGACGATCTGTTCCGCCTCTGCGCGACGATCGGATTGCGCATCCTGCTCACGCCATTGGATACGTTCTTTACCTGGAACCGTTGGCGCGCGCATCCCTGGAACAAGAAGAACGGCGGCCCGTGCCCGAGCCGGACCAAGCTGCTCACCCACCCCGGCGGGCGCGCCG
Source organism: uncultured Acidisphaera sp. (assembly GCA_964250825.1). GTDB lineage: Bacteria > Pseudomonadota > Alphaproteobacteria > Acetobacterales > Acetobacteraceae > CAVWQV01. The sequence goes on from CAXUIE010000081.1 coordinate 7,196, forward strand.
CGATGAAGGCGCGGCTCGCCTTCGCGACCGAGCGCTGGGGCGGCGGCGGCACCTTGTTTGCGTGGGACATCTACAACGAGATGCACCCCGCGCAGGGCGAGAACAACGCGCCGGCCTGCTTCGCCGACTACATCGACGATGTCGGCCCGTGGCTGCGGGCGCTGGAGACACGGCTGCACGGGCGGGCGCATCTTCAGTGCGTCAGCGTGTTCGGTCCGGAGCTGGTTTGGAAGCCTTGGATCACCGAGCCGATCTTCCGCAACCGCCATCTCGACTTCGCGAGCTCGCATTTTTACGAGGAAGGCACCATCGACGACCCGAAGGACACGGTGGCGCCCGCGATCGCCGTGGGAAATCTGGTGGTGGGCGCACTCAGCCATATCGACGATGGGCGGCCGTTTTTCGACTCCGAGCACGGCCCGATCCACACGTTCAAGGACCACCACAAGACGTTGCCCGAGGCGTTCGACGACGAGTATTTCCGGCACATTCAATGGGCGCACCTGGCCTCCGGCGGCGTGGGCGGCGGGATGCGCTGGCCAAACCGCCGTCCGCACGCGCTGACACCGGGGATGCGGCGGGCGCAACTGGCGCTGTCCCGCTTCCTCCCGCTGGTGGATTGGCGACACCTGCGGCGGGAGCCGCTGAATGGACGGCTGCGCGTGGAAACGCCGGGCATCGCCGCGTTCGGCTGCGGGGACGGAAATCAGGCCGTCGTTTGGCTGCTCCGACGCGGGCCGTTCCTCCCCGATCGGCGGCTCGGTCAGGCGGAAGCGCCGGCGCGGGTGCTCGTGCCCAGCCTCGCCGATGGATCGTGCGATGCAGTGCTCTGGGACACGCGCGCGGGTGCCGAGCGCGGTCGCCTGAGCGCCAAATCCTCCAACGGCGTTCTCGCGCTTAATCTACCGCCGTTCGGCGGCGACATCGCGATGGCGGTCAGCACGCGCTCCTAGATGTCGCGTAAAGAGATCCGCCGCTCGGCTCCGATTTGGGTGCGGCCGAAATCGGCGGGCGGCCGACGGCCAATGCGTGGCGATCACAATGGATATGCTCGTAGTCTCAATACGGACAGCACCGGGTTCGCCGAAGCGAGCCCGGATCAGGCGGCAGCTAGGGAGCCGTGCGCCGCGGGCTGCTCGGGCGCCTGCTCCACCTCAATCCATCGCCGCAATCTGACGCATCGGCCGCCTTCATCCATGCACACCAGGCAATGGATTTCCTGGTCTGCCGCCAAATGACCGAGTTCCTGGTGGCCAAAGCCGCATTCGGAACAATGGAAACCCCAAACACGAATTTCGGCGTAAATGACGGCTGCCATCTCGATCCCCACCAACCGCGTCGAGGGTGCATGCTAATCGGCCGCGCCGAGTCGCATCACGGGTCACTTCCGGATCCTGCTCTCCGCGCCCACTCACTAGCCAAAACACGCCTTGCTGCTGTATTCCCCCTGTCATTGCCGCGTTACAAATCCCGTGGGCCGGTCGCCAGGACGGCTACGTGCGCGCCCAAGCCTCGTAGCGCGCCCTGTTTTCGGCGTTCGGCGGGTAAAGCCCGGGGAGTGCGGCGCCCGCTTCGACCTCGCCCATGATCCATTCCTCAAGCCGCTCCTGAGCGGGGGCAGCCGCGAGCGCGTCGGCGAGAAGGGCGTGCGGGATGACCACCGCGCCGTCCTCGTCCACCACGATCACGTCGTCGGGAAACACCGCGACCCCGCCGCAGCCGATCGGCTCGCCCCAGCCCACGAAGGTGAGCCCGGCGACAGACGGCGGCGCGGCGCCGCCCTGACACCAGACCGGCAGGCCCGTTCCGCGCACCCCGGCCACGTCCCGCACCACTCCATCGGTGACGAGGGCGGCGACCCCCCGCTTCCGCATCCGCGCGCAAAGGATGTCGCCGAGGATGCCGGCGTCCGTGACGCCCATCGCGTCCACGACCGCGACGCAGCCCGCCGGCATCGCCTCGATCGCGGTCCGCGTGCTGGTGGGCGAGGACCAGCTCTCCGGGGTGGCCAGATCCTCGCGCGCGGGAACAAACCGCAAGGTGAACGCCGGCCCGACGAGCCGCGGCTGTCCCGGTGACAATGCCCGCGTGCCGCGCATCCACACATTGCGCAGCCCCTTTTTGAGCAGCACGGTGGTCAGGGTCGCGGTCGAAACGGCGGACAACGCCGCGATCGCTTCGGGTTCAAGGCCCATCGTTCCCCTCCGGCAATTTGCAAGGCACGCGCGATCAACCCGCAGTCAAGCCCCCAGGTTCCAGCCAGCTAAGATGCATCTCACGCTTCGCGTCTTGGGGGTTTGACAATTTAGTAAGTATAGGCTTACCGTAAGCCATGACTAACGGAGCGGCGTTTTCGGCTTTGGACGCGCTTGGCGACCCGACCCGGCGAGCGATCTTCGCGCGGCTGGCCGCCGGGCCGAGCGCCGTGGGCAAGCTGGCGGAGAGCCTGCCGGTGAGCCGCCCGGCGGTCTCGCAGCATCTTCGGGTCTTAAAGGACGCAGGCCTCGCGACCGAGGAGGTTCGGGGAACCCGGCGGCTCTACCGTATCGACCCGAAAGGGATCGGCGCGGTCCGCGGATGGCTCGACGAGCAGTGGTCGGCCGCGCTCGACGCGTTCAAGGAGTATGCCGAGCAATCGGAGGAACCGCACGAATGAACATCGCCCCGATCCGCCGCTCCGTCGTGGTTACCCTGCCCCCCGCGCGCGCGTTCGATGTGTTCACCAACGACATCGGCCGTTGGTGGCCCAAGCACATGGCGCTCGGCTCATCGCCGGTTGCCACCGTCGTCATCGAATCCCGCGTGGGCGGCCGCTGGTTTCAGCGCGCCCAGGACGGTGTGGAAACGAATTGGGGAGACGTGCTGGCATGGGAGCCTCCCCGGCGTCTGCTGCTCGCCTGGCGCATCGACGCGAGCTTTAGGCACGACCCGGCGTTGCTGACGGAAGTCGAGGTCACGTTCACGCCCGAAAATGGCGGAACGCGAGTATTGCTCGAACATCGCAAGCTCGAAGCGTTGGGCGGCGGCGCCGAACGTGTCGCGGGACAACTCGATGCAGGCTGGCCCACCCCGCTGCAGCACCTTGCAGACTACATTGACGCCGAGCTCAAGGCTCTGGACCCTCTCATGGCTGAATTCGTCGTCCACAGCATTCCCGGAAGTCCGTTTGGACGCAGCGTGATGGCGACCCTGGAGGAGAAAGGCGCCGCATGGCGACTGTCCCCGGTCGCCCCCGGCACCTCGCGGCAATCGTCGCACCTTGAACGCCATCCGTTCGGCCGCGTCCCCGTGCTGGATCATGGGGAACTCCGGCTCTACGAAACCCAGGCGATCCTCCGCTATCTCGATCGCGTGCTGCCCACGCCGCCGCTCACGCCCACGGACCCGCGCTCGGCCGCGATGATGGACCTCGTGATGGGGGTGAACGACTGGTACTTGTTTCCGGGCGTCTGCAACGTGATCGTCTTCCACCGGATTGTCTCTCCCCGCGTGCTTGGCGGCGTCCCCGACGAGGCGGCGATCGCAGCCGCCATGCCGAACGCGCGGACGGTGTTTGACGAGTTGGCGCGGCTCCTGGGCGATCGCCCGTTCATGGCGGGCGACGCAGTCTCCTTGGCTGACCTGCACACGGCCCCGCAGGTCGCGATGATGGCCATGACGCGCGAATGGGGCCAGCTCACGGCCAGCAACGGCAATCTCGTGCGCTGGCTGACGCGCATGGAGGCGCGAGCGAGCTTTGTGGGCACCACGTGGGAACGGGTCGCAGAGCGGGCAAAAGCGGCCTAGCTGCAAGCGGCGTCAAGTGAGAACGATACCGTTCTTGGCGGGCTCGCGACCAGTGTGGCACAAGCTCGGCGGATGATCGAAGGCCTCGAGGGGACCAGGACCGGTTGATG